>JAHEYC010000018.1 GCA_023251775.1 Sphingobacteriaceae bacterium
AAATTCGAAAATTACAAAGACGAATTAAGTAAAAGTGTTTTGATAAAAAATACAACAGTTTGGACCAACGAAAAAGACAGCGTTATTTCTAATTGTGATGTATATATTTTTGCTGGTAAAATAAATAAGATCGGTAAAAATTTAATCGTGCCAAATTCACCCGATCTCATTACTATTGATGCGAAAGGAATGCATTTAACACCCGGCATCATTGACGAACATTCTCACATTGCCTTATGGCAAGGTGTTAACGAAGGTGCGCAAGCAAGCAGTGCCGAAGTAAAAATGGGCGATGTAATTTGGCCCGAGGATATTAATATTTACCGTCAGCTTGCAGGTGGAGTTACAAGCGCGCAATTATTACATGGCTCTGCAAATCCAATTGGCGGACAAAGCGCCGTTATCAAATTACGTTGGGGACAAAACGCAGAAGGTATGAAATACGCGAATGCAGATGGCTTTATTAAATTTGCCTTAGGCGAAAATGTAAAACAAAGTAATTGGGGCGATTTTAGCACTCAACGTTTTCCGCAAACACGAATGGGTGTTGAACAAGTGTACAAAGATTTCTTTACGCGTGCTAAAGAATACAATACAGCATTAACTTCGGCAACTCCAAAAAAAATTACTGTGCGCAAAGATCTTGAATTGGAAGCTTTGGCCGAGATCTTGAATAAAAAACGTTTTATCACATGCCACTCTTACGTGCAAAGCGAAATTAATATGTTGATGCACTTGGCAGATTCATTCGGATTTAAAGTAAATACATTCACGCATATTTTAGAGGGTTATAAAGTAGCAGATAAAATGAAAGCGCATGGCGTGAGTGCTTCAACGTTCTCTGATTGGTGGGCGTATAAAATGGAAGTGATGGAAGCAATTCCTTACAACTCCGCTCTACTCACAAAAGTGGGTGTAAACACTTCGGTAAATTCGGATGACGCTGAAATGGCGCGTCGTTTGAACCAAGAAGCTGCCAAATCAATTAAGTATGGCGGCTTAACAGAAGTGGAAGCATTGAAACTCGCTACGTTAAATCCTGCAAAGATGTTGCATATCGACGATAAAGTGGGAAGTATTAAAGTTGGCAAAGACGCTGATATTGTTTTATGGACGGATGATCCCTTAAGCATTTACGCAAAAGTTGACAAAACATTTATTGAAGGGAAAATTTATTTTGATCGCGAGCAAGATAAAAAATTACAAGAGTATATTAAAAATGAGCGTGCGCGACTCATTGCAAAATTAATGGCCGAAAAACAAAAAGGCGGAGCAGTTACTAAATTTAAAAGTAAACGTCGCGGTTTATACCATTGCGAAACTTTGGAAGGCGTAAGTGAAGAAGAAACCGGAACCAGATAATATAAAAACGAAGCTCAAGCGATGTCACGCTGAGCGTAGTCGAAGGGCGACGATTAAGAAAATAAAAAAATGAAAAAAATATACACACTAATATTAATTGCATTATGCACCATTAGCGTTGCGCAAAAGAAAAATAAATTTGCCATGATAAATGGCATTGCACATGTTGGGAACGGCACGGTTATTCCAAGCTGTCTTATTGTTGTTGATAAGGACAAATTTGAAATGGTAGGATCTATTATTGGAGTTAGAATGAATAATTCCGGTTATGATACTGTGATTGATCTTGGTGGAAAACATATTTACCCTGCTTTAATAAACGCCAATAATGTTTTAGGATTACATGATGCATTTAATGTAAGAGCAACGCGCGATATTAATGATGTTGGTTATATCAATCCGCACATTCGTACCTTGATCGCTTATAATACCGATAATAAAATTGTGCCGACCATAAAAACCAATGGCATTTTGTACACGCAAGTAACACCGCGTGGAGGTATGATCTGCGGTCAGTCGAGTATTATGGCTTTGGAAGGATGGAATTGGGAAGATGCCGAATTTAAGGCCGACGATGGTATTCATATAAATTTCCCACAATATGTAACGCGTTCCGACGATGATAAAGATGATAAGGCATTGAAAAATTATAATGATCAATTGACTATCCTTAACACATTTATGAAAGATGCCGCAGCATATTGCGCAAGTGGAAAAGCTGAAGAAAAGAATTTACGTTTTGAAGCCATGCGTGGCGTATTTAGCGGAGATAAGCGTTTATACATTCACACCGATAAAGCTAAAGATATTTTAATGGCCATTAATTTTTGCAAGACCTACGCTATTAGATACCCAGTGCTGATCGGCGTAAAAGAAGCTGCCAAAGTTTTAAAAGATATCAAAGCCAGTAACATTCCTGTAATGGTTGTGCGCGTGCACGATCTTCCAGATAAAGCCGATGATGAT
Source organism: Sphingobacteriaceae bacterium (assembly GCA_023251775.1). Lineage (GTDB taxonomy): Bacteria > Bacteroidota > Bacteroidia > B-17B0 > Aurantibacillaceae > Aurantibacillus. The sequence goes on from JAHEYC010000018.1 coordinate 2,329, forward strand.
ATTGATGCAGTTTACAAATTGCCCGCCATGTTACAAAAAGAAGGAATTTTATTTTGTTTGAGCAGCGAAGGTGATACCGAAATGGAAGCGATGAATTGCCGCAACTTACCATTTTTGGCAGGAAGCGCTGTAGCTTATGGATTAACTAAGGAAGAAGCCTTAATGAGCATTACTTTCAGCACCGCAAAGATAATGGGCATTGATAAAAAAATAGGGAGTCTGGAAGATAATAAAACTGCAAGCTTTGTTATTAGCGAAGGTGATATTTTGGATATGAAAACAAGTATCATTACCTCAGCGTATATTGCAGGCAAACCGGTGAATTTAAAAAATCAACAAACCGAATTGTATTTGAAATATAAAGTTAAATACGGTATAAAATAAGAAGTATGAGTGATCAAAAATTAGTAGTAGGCGTTTCGCAGGGAGATATAAATGGTATTGGACTTGAAGTGATATTGAAAACATTTTTAGAGCCGGGGATAAATGAGATCTGTACACCCGTTCTATTTAGTTCGCAAAAGACTGTTTCGTATTACCGAAAAGTAATGGGCATAGAGGAATTTAATTTTCATCCACTCCGTGATCTCACTCAGATCAATAATAAAAAAGTAAATGTATTTGTTTGTTACGAAGAGGAAGTGAATATAGAGATGGGGAAAGCTAGTGATGTGGGTGGAAAATATGCTGCTATCTCTTTGGAAAAAGCAACGGAGGCTTTACTTGCCAATAAAATTGATGTATTGGTTACAGCACCCATCAATAAACACACAATTAAGAACGAGAGTTTTAATTTTATTGGCCACACCGATTATTTAGCAAAAAAATTAAATGGAACTCCATTAATGATCATGTGTACGAATACAGGTTTGCGAGTAGCTTTAGCAACTGATCATGTGCCTTTAAAAGATGTTGCTGCAAAATTAACCGTTGATTCTATTTCCGAGAAAATAACTATGTTCTACAACAGTTTGGTGCGCGATTTTAATATTCGTAAACCACGCATTGCTGTGTTGGGATTAAATCCTCATGCGAGCGATAATGGCACAATTGGTGATGAAGATCTAACCATTGTAAAACCCGGAATTGACAAGGCACGCGGGGATCGCATGATCTACGGGCCTTACAGCGCTGATGGATTTTTTGGAAGTGCGAATTATAAACAATTTGATGGTATTTTAGCAATGTATCACGATCAAGGACTTATTCCTTTTAAAACATTGGCGTTTAATGAAGGCGTAAATTATACAGCAGGACTTTCACACATTCGCACATCGCCCGATCATGGAACGGCATTTGAAATTGCAGGTAAGAATATTGCCAGTGAACAATCGTTTAAAAATGCTTTGTATACAGCGATCGATATTTATAAGAATCGAAAAATGCATTCAGAAGTAACGGCGAATCCGTTACAGCATAATACGATCAAAAAAGAGAGATAGATCTATTCTTTTATGATCTTCTTTGTGATCGTACCTATCTTAATAAAATAAATTCCTTTAGCTTGTTGTGAAAGGTCCAGTTGGCAGTTACCAGTAGCAGTTGGCAGTTCTGAATATACTAGTTTGCCAATAGCATTATAAACAAAAACCTTTCCGTGTACTCCACTCAATGTAACAATTCCTGAAGTTGGATTAGGATACATCTTTATTTGTTCACCAAAAGTTAATTCCGTTAGACCTGATGTTCCACAATTGACCACAACTTGGGTGATGACTGTACTGTTGCTGCAACCATTCACGTCAGTTCCATTCAATGTATAAGTTGTATTAACAGTTGGACTAATTACAATACTTGTTGCTGCGCCGCCGGGGTTCCATGTATACGTTGATCCACCACTTGCCGTTAAGGTTGCGCTTGAACCAATACATAATTGATTGGTGCTTGATGACGCTGCAATAGTTGGTAAAGGATTTACAGTAACATTGATCAGGGCTGTATTACTACACGAACCGCTGGAACCAATAACAGAATAAGTTGTATTAGTTGTTGGCGTTGGTGCAATTGTTGTTGTTGTTGCACTTGTATTCCACGTATAAGTGGAAGCACCGCTCGCCGTTAATAATAACGATTGTCCTGTGCAAATAGAATTTGATCCTGTTATAGAAACAGTAATGCTATTGGTAACAGTTACGGCAGCTGTTGCAGTATTTGAAATACAACCAGCAGTACTTGTTCCCGTAACCGAATATGTTGTTGTAATTGTTGGCGAAACAATTGGTCCGCTTGAATATGTATACGTACTTGCTCCACTTGCATTCAATGTGAACGAACCACCCGGACAAATTGTACCACTTGCCATAGAAACAGTTGGTGTTGCACTTACTGTAACATTGCTAATGGCTGTATTAGAACTCACACAACCTGCAGTACTTGTTCCTGTAACAGAATAAGACGAAGTTATACTTGGCGTAACCACAGGTCCTGATGAGAACGTATATGTACTTGCTCCACTTGGAACCATTGTAAATGACTTGCCTGAACAAATACTTCCGCTATTGACTGCAATTGTTGGAGATGCAAAAACCGTAACGGTACTTGTTGCCGAACTTGCGCTCACACAACCCGCAGTGCTTGTTCCAATAACGGTATAAGAAGTTGTAGAACCCGGACTAACAGTTGCAGAACCACCTTGTATTGTGTAGGTGTTTGCACCGCTTGGAATTATTGTAAATGTTTTTCCACTGCAAAGAGTGCCACTATTAACTGTGATCGTTGGAAGAGGATTAATTGTTACCGATAAAGTTTGCATTGGACTTGTACCGCAAGAATTTGTAGCTACAACTGTAAATATTCCGCTGATCCCCGGAGTTGCTAAAATAGTATTTGTAGTTGATGCACCAGCCCAACCCGCAGGTAAACTCCAGGTGTATGCAGTTGCTGTTGGAACGGCGGCAACAGAATAATTACTTGCACCGCTTCCAACACATTTTGAAATTGGTCCCGAAATTGGTCCCGGTGTTGCAGGAATAGTTCCTACAGTAACGGATTTAGTTTGTGCAGCTGAACTTCCGCAAGCATTATTAGCAGTTACCGAAACGTTTCCACTGGTTGCACTTGCTGTTGTATTAATAGTATTTGTTGTTGATGCTCCACCCCAACCTGCAGGTAAACTCCATGTGTACGCGGTAGCGCCACCAACGGCGGTTACGCTATAAATATTTACTGAACCCGAACAAATTAAAGTATTTCCACCAATAGGTCCCGGTGTTGCAGGAGTAGAAATAACAGTGACAGATAAATTTGAAGCAGCCGAAACACCGCAAGCATTTCCTGCAATAACACTCACACTTCCACTACTTGCACCAACAGTTGCTGTGATCGTATTAGTTGTTGAGGCGCCTGCCCAACCCCCTGGTAATGTCCATGTATAAGATGTTGCGCCTGCAACTGCAGCCACACTGTAATTTTGACTACTTCCAACACATACACTAATATTTCCAGATATCGCTCCCGGTGTTGGTGGCGGACCGGCACATGGCGCCATTTTGTGTACGAACACGTCTTCGTTAGTACCGCCAAACGAGGTCATGTTGAACGTAGCAGCACTTGGGTCAAAATCGGCTGTGCCGGCAAAATATCCTGTTGTATAAATATTGTTTGAAGCATCAACTATAATTCCATATCCTCCATCAATATTAACGCCACCCATTTGTCGCACACTTACAAAATTTCCTGCTGCATCCAATTTCGAAACAAAAATATCTTCGTTTCCAAGTGAAACTAAATTTGAAGTTGCTGCACTCGGATCAAAATCAGTGGTACCATAAAAAAATCCGGTTGTATACACATTTCCCGCAAGGTCGAGTGCAATATCATAACTGTATGACGCCGCATTGGAATCAAAATGTTTTGCCCAAACAAAAGCTCCCGCGGAAGTTAATTTAGAAACGAATGCATCGTTAGAAACAGAAGTGGTGATGTTGAACGCGGCAGCACTTGGATCAAAATCGGCGGTAGCATCAAAATACCCTGTGGTATAAACATTGCTGGAAGCATCAATGGCGATCGACAATCCAAGATCTCCCGCAGCGCCACCCATTTGTTTTGCCCATACAAAATTACCTGAATTATCAAGTTTCGAAACATAAATATCTTGGTTCCCAAATGAGGTAAGATTTGAAGTAGCGGCCGATGGATCAAAATCGCAGGTGCCATCAAAATCACCTGTTGTGTAAATATTACCCGCCACATCAAGAGCAATGGCTCTTCCCGTTTCATCCAACACACCTCCGCCCATTTGTTTTGCAAATACAAAAGCACCGGCCGAAGTTAATTTGCTTACGTAAATATCAATAGTTCCCCCAAAGGAAATGAGATTAGATGTAGCAGCTGAAGGATCAAAATCACCGGTACCGGAAAAATTACCGGTTGAATATACGTTAGTTCCGGTAGCGTCGAGTGTAACACCAAAACCAGATGATCCCGACACTCCGCCTAACATCACAGCCCACACATAAGTTCCGGCCGAATTTAATTTTAAAATGAAGGCGTTGCCATTGGCCGAGCCAACAAGATTTGCAACTCCCGGGCCCGGATCAAAATCTACTGTCCCTCTGAAAACACCTGTCACGTAAACATTCCCGGCAGCGTCGAGGGTAATACCATAGGCCAGATCATTGGCCGCGGCACCAATTCGTTTTGCCCAAACATAATTTCCGGCAGCATCTAATTTAGAAATAAAAACATCAAACAAACCAGCCGAGACAAGGTTGGCAGTTGCGGCACTGGGATCAAAATCAGCCGTGGTGTAAAAATATCCGGCGGTGTGCACGTTACCTGCAGCATCAACCGCTATTGTTCTTCCATAATCAATATTTGTTCCGCCCATTTGTTTTGCCCAGGTAAGATTTTGAGCAAATGTATTAGCAGAAATAATTACGAGTACACAAATGATCTGATAAATTTTTTTCATCGTTAGTATTTTTAATTGAAGTTAAAAAAGAACAAAGCGAGATCAAGAAAATGGTCCGAGTGCTATTTATAAAAATAGTGATTTTATTGCTAAAAAAATAAGGTCCGGTGTAAAACTAGAACAGAAAATAAATGACCTGTTTAATACTTACGAAAGTTAAAAAACAAATTTGACGAACAAACACCGTAATTTCAATACAGAACAATAGTATCGAGATAGAAAGCTAGCTTTTGATGTAGACAATAAAAATAGAGAGTCCTACTCTTCCAACAAATACAATTCAATAGGGATCTTAAGCATGGTTTGGTATTCTTTACCTGCTTCTAAGATATTTTCATCCTCGGCTTGATAACCCCAACGGATAGTAACAGCGCTTCCGTTCAAACGAAGAGCTTCAAGTTCTTTAAAAAAATCGAGTAAACATTTTGCCGAACTGGTATTAAAATATTCAAGTTCTATGGTAACGGTAGTTATTGGTTTTGGAGCTTTTCCGTAAAATTTTAAAGCCTCATTCAACGGCTTATAAAATTCAACTGAATTCTCGGGGATCGAACGGCCTTTAATTTCTAAAGTTCCTGCATCTAGATCAAAGTTGATAGTTGGAGTTGTGTTGTTGCCTTGGTTTTTATATCTATCCATAAAATAGTTTATTTATTGCTTTGTTATTCGTCCGGTTCTAACGGTCTAATATACGATAAAAAAATGAATTCGCTTTTTCGTTAAAATTTTTAGGGTTTTTTATGCTACCCTGTCAAAATTCCCTAAAAAAGCCGTAAGATCACTACTCCTACGGCTTACTTAACAAACGCCCCTCAGGCCCAGTCGGCTAAGGGATTCACTCACTAGAACTTCAAACTTACCCCGCCCATAAAATGTACCGGGGCGGCCGGCGCCATATAATTATAAGTATTTAGCTGATTCCCTAGGTAATACCCATAAGTATAACCATTGGTTTCGTATACGGTATTAAAAATATTGCTCATGGTAAACATCAGCCCTAATTCTGTTGAATTTTTGAACTTATAGGTATAGTTAAAACGCAGATCATTATAATTATATGGATTTATACTCCGCTCTTTTTTGGCTGTATTATCTAAGAACTGGCGATCCACATATTTATTTATAAAAGCGATCTCCAATCCTTTTATCGGTTTAAGAGTTAATACTAATGATGAAATAGTATTTGGAGAAAATGAAATATCGGTATTCTTATACGTTGCTAGAACCTGTCCGCCATTATCGTAATCATCGGTGTATTCTTTGAACTCTGCAATTTTGTTTTGCGATACTGTAAGATTACCACTCAAGGTTAAATACTTCACAGGCGCATATGCAAATTCAAATTCTGCACCGCGACGAAAACTTTTTGCCACATTCACACGCGTATACGAACCAACATCATTTACTTTACCGCTTAATACCAATTGATTTGTATAATCCATATTGAACATGTTCACCTGCATGCTTAACTTGTTTGTTTGGTAACGAACACCTAATTCAAGATCCTTCAAATTCTCACTTTTTGGTCTACTCTTTGGCGTTGAATTCACATAATCATCACGGTTGGGTTCTTTGTTCCCAATAGCAAACGATCCGTAAACACTCATTTTAGAATTCAAATTGTAAGTAGCGCCAAACTTTGGATTAAAGAATGTCATGGAAGCAGATTGTTTCTGACCCGAAGTTATCGAATCACTAAACCCTAAATAGGAATATGTGATGCGGCGTTCTTGAAGATCCATGATCAAATACAAATTGTTGATAGGGTTATAATTGAGCTTCAAATAAGTATTTGCATCCTTTTTAGCGGCGGTATTTTTCATGTACTCGTAATCGATCGTTGAATTTGAAGCATAGTTTGCCCACATCAATCTATTAAAATGACGGCCATAATAATCATTATAGCCACCACCATACACAATAGTTAGTTTGTTAGTTGCCTTCAGATTGAAATTTCCTAACACACCGGCAAAATCATTATCCAACCATAAACGACGTACAATATCGCTTGTGGTGATGGTATCTCCCTTTGGAGTAATAACATCGTTGATGCCATATTTACTTAAGCTCTCACCTTGTCTCAATTCTTCATAATAACCTTTTCCCTTGGTATAATGCCCGGTTAAGTTAAACGCTAGCTTTTCATTTATACTTCTTGTATAATGCAATTGGTAATTATCCTGTTGGTAATTATCAGTTTCATTATCATAATATTTTGTGTTGCCATTGCTATCTGTAAACATTCCTGCCTGATTATAAGTTCTGTTCCCTCTTCCCAGCGAATCTTTCGGTACATAATACCAAGCCTGATAGGTTCTTTCTTTTCCTGTGAATGCGATAAATTTTAAGACATCTTTCTTGCCGTAATATCCTGCCGATAAATACATAGATCCCAAATTACTTTTCGCGCGATCAATATAACCATCACTTGTAATTTTTGAAGCGCGCGCATCAATAGTAAATTTATTATTGATCAATCCTGTTCCAAAGGCCAAGGTATTTCTAAACGTGTTGTAAGAACCTACTGTGGAAATTACTTGTCCGTAAGCTTTTTCATTTAATTGATTGGTTTGAAAATTAATACTCGCACCAAAAGCTCCTGCACCATTAGAAGATGCACCAACACCACGTTGTACTTGAATACTATTTACACTCGACATCAGATCAGGCATATCTACAAAATAACTTCCTTGACTTTCGGCATCATTTACAGGAACGCCATTAATTGTAACGTTGATGCGCGTTCCATCCGATCCACGAATACGCAAACCTGTATAACCAACGCCATTTCCTGCATCAGTATTCACAACCACACTTGCCATTTGATCTAAAAGCATTGGCGCATCCTTACCCAAATTATTTTTTGAGATGTCCTCCTTACTCATTTCACTAAACGCCATTCCCGAAAATTTTCCGGCACGTGTAGATTGTATCACTACCTCATCCAATGTTTTATTATCGATCACCAACGTGTATTCCTTATTTAGATCTCCGTTTGCTTCAACTGTATCGCTGATGGTATGATATCCAACCGAATGCACTTCAATGATCTGTTGCCCTTTTGGAAAATTATCTATGATGAATTGCCCCAGTGCATTGGTAATTGCCGAGGCATAACCTTTTTTAATTCCTAACACGGCAAACGAAATGGCCTCACCTTTTTCATTCTTAACTATTCCCGTAAATTTACTTTGCGCATTTAACTGCATGGCAAATGCTGTACTTAAGAGTACAAACAAATACGTTCTTGTTCTTTTCATTCTAACTAATAATTTAATTAAACGGACCGTTACAAGGGGATTGCATTGGCCTTTTAACTCTCTCCCTACGCAGGCATTACCCTGTTCAGGTGCTTAACAAGCGCTTTGGGAAGCTCACTCGTTAATGGGTATGATCTCAGCCTTTGAAAAGTTTCTAGTTTCTGGTTACTAGTTTCTGGTTGGCGGTGTAGAACCAGAAACCAGAAACTTCAAACTAGGAACTTTAAAAAAGCACCCCTTAAGACGAGGCAATGTTACGAATTATAATTCATGTCCAAAAAATATTTAACCTTTTTGTCTAACTTTAGGATGTTAATATGAAGCCTAAGCTCCTTAAATACGTTTTTACACTTTTACTGCTTTTAGTATTAAAACCTGCCATGGCTCAAGATCAAGTAAGCGATGTTATTGTAACAAAAAAAGGAGAACATATTAGTTGTACCATTACGCGGGAGGACAGCACTAAAGTTTATTTTAAAGTGGGCGGAAATATGAGTAGCGTTGAAGTAAATATGCCTTTGAGTCAAATTTCTGAAATTATTTACGCGCCAAAACCTCCGATACAAATGCCAAGTATTGGACAACCATCAGCACAGATCCAACGCGACGATTACGTACCGGCAAATACGGCTACTGTGAATATCGAAACCAAAAAAATGGTTACTCCACAAAAAGAAAATAGTATTTCCGTTTTTGCAGGCGGTGCATTCCCCGTTGCAGATTTTAATAGAAGAACATTAGATACAAATGAAATTGGTCCGGCAATTGCAGGCGCCGTTGCAGGTTTAAATTTTACTCACTTGAATAAAAAAGGCATATTGTACGGACTGAGTTGTTTTTTATCTAACAATGAATTGAACACGGTTCCTATCACCTCCAAATATATGTATCATAGCGATTCTGTTTGGAAAGCTGATAAGGCAAACTGGCGAGCATTTGGAGTGAATTTATCTATTGGTTATTATAAGATCTTTAGTGAGGATCTTTCCATGTATGCAAAGTTCAACGCCGGATATCTTTCCTTAAAATATCCTGAAGTAACGTTAAGCGTGAGCTCATCGCAATATTTAAAATTCAATTCAGCAACAGCCGATGCTTTCTCATTTGGCGCAACGGCAGGAATTAATTACCGTTTGTTCCAAAGTTTAGGGGCTGCGTTAGAGATAAGTTATTTGCAAGCCAACTGTAAGTTCAACGAAATTTTGGTCATTGGTGAAACCCCTGCAATACCAACAAATAAAAAGGTCTCACAAACCATGCGTGATGTAAAACAAAAATATCAAAATGTTTTTATTTCGGTGGGAGTTAATTATTGGTTTTAAAAACACAAAGGCTTTTATTAAACACCAAGACACTAAGACACGGTTAGAACCTTAGAGTTGATTTTGAAAAACCGTGTCTTGGTGCCTTGGTGTTAAAAATAGATCTTATTCTTCGTAGTTAAAAATACTTCTGTATTGCAGCGATCGCATTTTTTAACCGCTCTTTATCAAAACCTTTGATCACTTCAAATTTCAATCCAAGTTTTTTTAATTCATCCACATGCATTTGCATGATCTGTTTTCGGTTGTGTTCGTTACGGCGTTGTTCATCCGCCACCCAAGGAAGATCAATATCGCAAAGCAAATGTAATTGATGATCGGTGTGCATGATATTTTTTTGAATGAATTCAGGTACCGTTTTAAAAACAACTTCTGCCCACACTTTACCGGAAATTAAATTGGTATCACAAAATAAAAAACTATCTGCACGTTTAATGGCCTCGCGTTCCCACAAAATTTGTTTTTCATAAATAATATTCAGATCCTCTTTTGTATGTCCCTCAATATTTTTTGTTTGAAAATAATCTCGCGCATATTCAGGAACATACACTGTATTATAATGCAAAGCCAATTGTTCGCACAATATAGTTTTGCCGGTGCTTTCGGGACCAACAACTGCTATTTTAATGATCTTTGAGTTCTCCATGAATAAAAGCCATAAGCGGCCATAGCTGTAAAAACAAAATATAAAATGGCGAACAAGGGCATTTGTTTAATGCCATATAAAATAACGTAAGCACCATCTATCAATACCCAAAACGCCCAATTCTCGATCCATTTTTTTGTCATCATATATGTAGCAGTAATACTACACGCCGTTAAAATGGAATCAAATATTACTTGATCGCCTTTGAATTTTTTGAGAAGAAAATAATACAACACAGCTTGGGCTAATGTAGCAAGTAACATCACCAACCACCTATTCATTGGCGTGTTTGTTACTTTAAATTCTTTTTTCAGATTTTCGCTCCAATACCACCAACCATAAACACCGGCCACAAAATAAAATCCTTGAAGACACATATCACCAAATAAATGTTGCTTGTAAAACTCAATGGAAGATGTAATAACGCTCAAAAGTGCAAATGGCCAACACCAAATACGCTGCATGATGGTAAAAAGAACACCCAGTACGCCTGTAATAAGTGCAATTATGCCCAGCACCGACATTTATTCGATCTTGATATTAAGTTCGTTGAAACGACGAATAATAAGCAGGAAGCGATCGCATGGTCTTTCGTTATCCCATATATAAGAACTGAAAGCTATTCCCGCGAATCCAAATTTTACTGTTTTTTCAATAACTTTATCTGTAACACCACCGCGTGCAATTATTTTTTTATCGGTTGTTTTTAATGCTGCAAGTAAAGCCTCTTCATAAAATCCTCCATATAATTCGCCTGTTAAATTATTGAACACAGTGCCCATTAAAAAATAATCAAAATCGTGTTCTTCCTTATTATGAATATTGGCCAAACGTTTATACGAACGAGTTTTGAAAAGTTTACCGAATTTTATACGCAAACGCAAACGTGTAAAAAAATATTTCCATTTCTTATTTAAATGTGTGGCGGTAAAATGAATTCCTTTAAGATCGTATTTAGCTGCTAAGATATGATGCGAGTGAATGATAATGCGGTTGTGGAAATATTTCGGGATCTCCTCGATGTAATCACGCATTTCCTGGGTAGTAAGTTTTGGTTTCCGTAAATGAAGGGTCATCAAACCATCCTCAAACATTTTGGTTACCAAACTTGGTTCGTCGGGTAAGGTTTTAGATCCGGTTATGACAATAAGTTTCATTTAATTTAATGCTATTATACAAAAACTTTTGAAAGCGCATGTATCAAAAGTTTATTTTTTTCGAGAGCGTTACCAACAACAACCACATTAGCGCCCGATCTTTTTACTTTTTGAGCGTTAGACGCTGAACTGATGCCTCCACCAACAATTAATGGAATTGAAATTATTTTAGCCGCTTTTTTGATAAGTTCCGCATCCACTTGTTTTTCCGAACCACTGCCCGCTTCTAAATAAACAGCTTTAAACCCTAATTGTTCGGCAGCTAGAACTGTATCTAAAATTAATTTATTGCCTTTTAATGGTTTTGTTTTACTTACTTTTTGTGTTTCGCTTTTACTTCCTGTATCCACTAAAATATATGCCACAGGAAATGTTTTGAGTTTAAGTTCTTTTATTTTTCTTGCCGCGCGAACTTGTTTTTCAATAAGGTATTCAGGATTTCTTCCCGACAACAAACTCAAAATAAAAATGCCATCTGCCTCTTTGCATACTTGTGTTTCATCTCCCGGAAAAAGTATCACCGGGATCTTCGTTATTATTTTAATGGCTTTTACCGTTTCTTTTAAATTCTTCTTTTTCAATTTGCTACCTCCAACCAAAATGAACGAAGCCGAACTTTTATTCAAGAGTTTAATCAATCCCTTATCAAACTTATCGGGATCAACCAATACAGCAAGCGATGAATTTTTTTTATGTATCAGCTTATCAAACTTCATGTAATACCAAAGCTAAAAAATAACCCGCAAATTTGCGATACATTAATTTATACGTGCGACGGCTATCATCAAAATGAATACAAACATTTACGTCCCCATCAACTCTCATGTCAAATTGATCGACAATTATTTTTTTAAATTCCAATTCCTTTTTGCCATGCACTTTATAAACTGCTTCTTTACACGCCCATAACAATGTCAATTTATCGATATCATTTTTCGCAAATTCAAGTTCGGCATCACAACAAAATTTATGTTTTATATTGATCACTTTTTCTCTGATCAATTCCACATCCACGCCTGTTTCGTGCGTTTTATGAATACTAATTGCCAACCATTGATGCGAATGTGAGATGCTGATATGCTCGCTGCAAGCCTTTAAGAACGGGCGTTTGAGCTCATTATATACCAATTCAACCGTATCTTTATTTAACATCTTTTTGAGTAAGAATAGGGTCGCTTTTCGCTCAATTTCGCGCTTTTCTTCCAATACATTATCGGTCTTAAACCCTTGCAGGTCAAGCATTCCAAGACTTAATTGCTCATTAATATGTTCTACTTGTTCCAATTTGAGAAATACAAACTTAAGGCTTATCTTTGTATATTATTTTAAAATCTTAAAAATCATACGAAAATGAGCACCACAATGACAAAATTTGTAAAATCAAAAGTAAAAGATATCTCGTTAGCAGAATGGGGTCGTAAAGAAATAAAATTAGCCGAAGAAGAAATGCCGGGCTTAATGTCACTTCGTAAAGAATATGGCAAAAGTCAACCTTTAAAAGGTGCACGTATTGCAGGTTGTTTACACATGACCATTCAAACTGCTGTATTGATCGAAACTTTAACTGCTTTAGGTGCCGAAGTTACCTGGAGCTCATGTAATATTTTCTCAACACAAGATCATGCTGCTGCTGCAATTGCTGCTGCAGGAATTCAAGTGTATGCCTGGAAAGGAATGAACGCTGAAGAATTTGATTGGTGCATTGAGCAAACATTATGGTTTGGCGAAGATCGCAAGCCTTTGAATATGATCTTAGATGATGGCGGCGATCTAACAAATATGGTATTTGATAAATATCCTGAGTTAGCTGCAGGCATCAAAGGTTTATCGGAAGAAACTACCACAGGTGTTCACCGTTTATATGAGCGTATGAAAAATGGTACTTTATTATTACCGGCGATCAACGTGAACGATTCAGTTACAAAATCAAAATTTGATAATAAGTATGGTTGTCGCGAAAGTTTAGTGGATGCTATCCGTCGCGCAACTGATATTATGATGGCAGGTAAAGTTGCTGTTGTTGCAGGTTATGGTGATGTTGGAAAAGGTTCGGCACAATCATTATCATCGCAAGGAGTTCGTGTAATTGTTACCGAGATCGATCCAATTTGTGCATTACAAGCGGCAATGGATGGTTACGCTGTACAAAAAATGGATAACGCAGTGAAAATTGCGGATATCATCGTAACAACTACAGGTAATAAAGATATTATTGTTGGTCGTCATTTTGAATCCATGAAACATAACGCTATCGTTTGTAACATTGGTCACTTTGATACAGAAATTGATATGGCTTGGTTAAATAAAACTTACGGTGCGTCAAAAGACACTATCAAACCACAAGTTGATAAATATACCATCAAAGGAAAAGACATTATTGTTTTGGCCGAAGGTCGTTTAGTGAATTTAGGTTGTGCTACAGGTCACCCAAGTTTTGTGATGAGTAATTCATTTACAAATCAAACCTTAGCGCAATTAGAATTATGGACAAACACTGCAGCTTACGAAAAGAAAGTATATGTGTTACCAAAAATTCTTGACGAAAAAGTTGCTCGCTTACACTTAGGTAAAATTGGTGTTGAGTTAGATGTTTTAAATAAAGAACAAGCAGATTACATTGGAGTAAAAGTGGAAGGTCCGTTTAAATCGGATGCTTACAGATACTAAGATGTAAAAGGTAATATAGAAAATGTAAAAGGGTCCTACTGAAAAGTAGGGCCCTTTTTTATTTTGCTGCGAGGCCGGGACTTATCCTCCTTTGAAAAAGGAGGTGTCGCGGAGCGACGGAGGATTCCAATCACGAGAATTTTAGTTGAATTATTTGGGCGTGCCCCCTCGCAACATTTCGAATTTCTTCGTAGCTCGGGGTCGGGCTGGATTTTATCCTGAGCTTGTCGAAGGGCTACAATCTTTTTGCACCAAACACGCTGGAACCAAAAAGGATTTTCGCTACTCCCGATAGCTATCGGGACCCTCACGCAGCGAAGGGACACTCAGGCCTTGTCACCCTGAGCGGAGTCGAAGGGTAGCCTATAGTTATAGTGCTGTATTTCAATATATTAAACTATTATAAATTCATCTTCTTATGGAAAATCAAACATTTCTTCATCTAAATTGTAGAAACAAACAACATTATGAAACATCAAACCATAAAAATAAGCATCGCCGAACCTTGTCACGAGAACTGGGAAAATATGTTGCCTGAAGAAAAAGGTAAATTTTGTTTATCGTGTCAAAAACCGGTTGTAGATTTTTCGCGCATGACCAACGAAGAGATCATTAATTATTTTAATGTGAACGAAGGAAAAAAAACATGCGGACGAATTGCCAAACATCAACACAATACACCAATTAGTAATTATAGAAAAGTAGTTACACCTTGGTTCAATCGTTATGTAGCAAGTTTTTTTATGGCCTTAGGATTTTATGATCCTTCTTCAGCACAAACAAATAATGTTCCGGTTGAACAACACATGAAAGGTGAGATCGCGGTAAAACAACCCATCATACAATCTGATAAAAAATTGGTGATCAATGGTAGAATATTAGATCAAAAAACAAATAAAGGAATTAAAGGCGCAACTATTACCGTTGCAGGTTCGGATATTACAACGACCACTGATAAAAATGGGCATTACTCTTTATCAATTCCTACACGTTTACAAAATGATAATTTAGTATTGAGCGTTTATCATCCAAAATATGATGGTCAGGAAATAACAGGAATAGACTACAAAAAAACTACTGTAAGTGTTATCACAAAACTTTATGTTGAAGAAAAACATATCATGGGCGATATGATCATGGGTAAAGTAATGCCAAGTAAAGAAAAATAATAATTGTTGGTTGTTATAGGTGCAAGGGCGTGGAGAGATCCGCGCCTTTGTTTTTAGAGGCAGTCCTTCGTACCGATAGCTATCGGTATCGCTCAGGATGACAAAACCACGAAAGCCACGAAAATTTTTCACGAAAAACACAAAACCATTTCGTGATTTTCGTGTAAATATTTAGTGTCTTTCGTGGTTAAAAATCAGGAAGAATATTTTTTTCTTCTAATATAAAATTGCAGGATTCCAAAAGCAAAAATAAGTAACGCAGGAAGTGCCACATTCATCATTTGCCATTTGTTGCGTTGCATTTCTGTTTTTCTTTTGTCGAGCAAACGTAAGGTAACAACACGCGAACGTAATTGCAATAAACCTTCATCATCCAGTAAATAATTCATGCAATTCAATAAGAATGTTTTGTTGGCAAAAGTCCGCCCCGTATACATATCATATCCCAAAGGCATAATGTTACCCGTTTTATAATCTCTGCCATTTGTTGCCAGATCCCCATCAGCCACCACAACCATTTTTGATGGTTTAATGCCGTGATCAAGATATTTAAAAGTAGGATCGTTGAGTAATTTATCGGGCAATCGGTTTTCTACCACGCTATTAAATGTGCCTTCTAATAATACAGCCAGCGATTGATATGGATTATTGAATTGCTTAGGGTCCGGTTTCTTCATAGCCAAAGCCAACGAAAGACGCGCCGGTGTTGGTTGAACTTTTGTATTTCTACTACTATGCAACAAAATTGTTTTTTTGATACCCTGAGCAGTGATAGTATCTATTGAACTCACATAATCCATTTTTACGAGACCAAGATTTTTTACAATTGGATGCGAGCCATCGGGCATTGATAATACAGTGTAAAACCAAGGACGTAATTGAAATTTTGCTTCTCCTCCGGGAGCGGCCACGTTTATTGGCACTGCACCGCTTGAAAAATCCTGTACCAAAACCGGATTTAAACGCACACCGTATTTGAACAACATATCTTCGATATTATATTGTTGCGAAAATCCTAAAGAATAACCACGCATGCGCATCGTATCCATATTAATATAAACCGGATCCACTAACCACATTACCTTTCCCCCATTCATTACATACTGATCTATGATGAATTTATCTTTATCTGTAAATACCGAATCGGGTTTTGTGATCACGATCGCATCCGCTTCTTTTAATGCTGCTAAATGTCCGTTGATCTCCACGCGATTCACCGAATAATATTCGGCCATCGAACGCATAAGATCATATTGTTGAATGGTATCTGCTTCGCTGTGTCCTTCAATAAATGAAACTTCTAACGAACGTTTTTGTCGAAGCTTACGAATAACATTACTCAAGCCATATTCAAGATCTTGCACGCTGTTGTTAATGGCTTCCTCTTCATTGTTCATTCCCATTTGGCGCTTGTAGATCTGCCAAATTCCTTCTTTGTTCTTATAAGAAACTAAAGCTCCCGGCCAGATCCATCCTTGCGAAGTTTTTTCGTTATTTGATGAAGTTACCGCTTCCGGCTCCAGACCTTTTTCAAATAATTGTCTTCCCGTTGCATCCTGCTCTTCTTTGGTACCATTCTCATAAATATTTATGAATTCGTATTCAATATTTCCATTGGAATACGCACGAAACTCATCCAGAATTTCTTTTGCTTCATTCTTTAATCGCGCAAAGCTTGGTTTAAAATCGCCTTGCAAGTATACTTTCAAATAAATAACATCATCTAATTCGCCCAATAATTTTTTGGTGGATGCGGCAATGGTATAACGTTTTTCTTTAGTAAGATCAAAGCGTTTGAAAGCGAGTGAGCCAATAAAATTAATAAGCACAACAATTACCAGCAATACTGCCAGCATCAAAATATCTTTTCGTTTATTTCCTGTTGCTTTGTTCATTACCACTTACGGCTTTCTAAAACCAAACGAGTTAATAAATTAAAAATAGCTATCACACTTACAAAATAAATAATATCGCGCGTATCAACCACACCTCTACTCATGCTTACATAATGATCATTTATTCCTAGTGCTTTTACAAACGCTGCTGATTTGGCAAATAAACTTGCCTGCGAAATAAAATCAAAACCTATATAACAAAAAAAGCAAAGTAATAAGGCAATGATAAAAGCAATGACTTGATTTTCGGAAATGGCCGAAGCAAAAATTCCAACGCCAACAAATCCCGCGCCTAAAAATAAAAGACCAATGTACGAGCCCCACATGCCGCCTGTGTCCACATGCGTTCCGCCTGCACACAATTTACTTACCGAATAATAATAAATAAGTGTTGGCAATAACGAAATAACAACCAAGGTAAATCCTGCCAAATATTTTGCCATCACAATTTGCAGATCGGTAATTGGTCGAGTTAAAAGTAATTCAATGGTCCCCGATTTTTTTTCTTCCGAAAAACTCCGCATGGTAATAGCGGGAATTAAAAATAAATATACCCAAGGAGCAATTGAAAAAAGTGGATCGATATTAGCAAAACCATTATCTAAAATATTTGCTCCTCCCGCTTCGGTAGGAATGATCCATAAAAAAATACCAATGAGCGTAATAAAAACCCCAATAGCTACATACCCAATGAGCGAACTCAAAAAACTGCGGATCTCTTTTATGTAAAGGGTAAGCATGTGTTGCAAAAATAAGGTTTTTAGAGGCAGAAACCACGAAGCCCACGATGTTTTTTCACAAAGAACACAAAGTAATAACCTCCTCCATGTACTCCGTGAAAAAACTCCGTGCGCTCCGTGGTTAAAAAGGGTATTTACTCCCCATCCACCAACTGCAAAGTATCTGCTTTTAGTTTATTATTATCCAGGATCTCGTAAACCAAATAGGTATGGTAAGCATTTTTATTGAGTTGATTGCTTAAAACAATAATGGTCACTTTATCTCTCAATCGTCGGTGAAACGCAGTACGATAACCATGCCACCAACCGTTATGAAACACTTCTTTTTTAATTGAATCTCTATGATCACGCATGCGCCAACCAAAACCGTAATTATTGTCGTGTTGCTCTTTACTGTAAGGCGTATAAGCTAAGCCTTGCGTTTCGGGAGCCAATATTTTATTTTGATACATGGCTTCGCTGAACAAGAATAGATCATAGGGCGTTGAAAAAATACTTTTATCTCCTAAAACATAATCGCTGGCATCACCCGGTTCTGTTTTCCATCGTAAATTATAAGCTTTAGCAATTCTATTTGAATCTATTTCGTTAATGGTACAGGTATTTTTCATTCCGAGCGGTTCAAATAATTCTTTCTTCAAAAAATCCTCATAAGGTGTACCAGTTACTTTTTCTACAAGCAAGGCCAACAAAGCATAATTGGTATTGCAGTAATTAAAACGTTTGTTTGGTTTTAAATACGGCGCCGGTGCTTTAAAACACATTTGATCGTACACTTGTTGGTTGGTGAATTTTCCACCTGACGTTCCTATTTCCGAATTCAAAAAATAAATATAGTTTGGTAAGCCCGAGCGGTGACATAATAATTGTTTTACCGTAATGCCATTATAATTAAATCCCGGAAAATATGTTTCAAACGGTTGTTCAATGTCTATCAATTTACGTTCGTGCAACATTAAAATTGCCGTAGCCGTAATTACTTTTGATACCGACGCCAATTGGAACATGGTGGAGTCGTTGATGCTAGTGTTATTTTCTTTATTCGCAATACCGTAACTTTTTTGCAATAATATTTTTCCGTTGCGTCCAACTAAAACACTTCCATTAAAACTATTCAGTCTATGCCAATACGTGAACATCGAATCCAAACGTGCTTTAACGCGTGCGTCTTTATCCTCCGGAGTCGTTTTAATTTTAGGCTTATCAATTTTTTTCTCATCACTGAATGCATCGCTCCCGCAACTGATCACAGTTAAGATAAAAATGACTATCAACGATACTTTTTTCAAATTCTAATTCTATATTCTTACTCCTTATACTTATCCCGATAGCTATCGGGACTTACTTCTCCTCCTCATCCACCTTATCATAATCCAATTCATTTCCCCAAAAATCCATTTGCTTTTTTATCCATGCTTTTCTGCTTTGTATGTATGGTCCGGCAGGATTCGCCACATATTTTCTTGGGTTAGGCAAAACCGCTGCAATAGCCGCCGCTTGATCTTTATTTAATTTGATCGCCTTCTTTTTGAACCAATGTTGTGCCGCCGCTTCTGCTCCGTAAATTCCGTCGCCCATTTCAATACTATTCAAATACACTTCCATAATTCGTTCTTTACTCCAAAATAATTCTATCAAAAATGTAAAATACGCTTCAAATCCTTTTCTAATATAACTTCTTCCCGGCCATAAAAAAACATTTTTGGCCGTTTGTTGCGAAATAGTGCTTCCTCCTCGTATGCGTTTTCCTTTTTTATTTTGCTTCATGGCTTTTTTTATCGCACCCCAATCAAAACCATCATGTCGCAAATAATTTTGATCCTCGCTGCACACCACCGCCAATTGCAAACGCTCATTTATTTCCTCTATAGGAACCCAATCATGCTTCAATCGCATATCTTTATCATCACTTTTTTGTTCGATACACCTGATCAGCATTAAAGGCGTGAGCGGAACAGGCACAAAACGAAATAGTATTACCGAAGCAATGGACGTAATTAGGAACCACACCACACATTTCAAAAAGAACTTTCCTATTTTAGCTAAAAATAACACCTAAATGAGAATGTGTCTGAAAAGTATCTATTAATGATTTTCTGCGTCTTTTGCATTCCTGCTTCGTTGCTTCCCTTGACCAGACTTTCTAAGTATGGCCTACGGGAAGCGCCTTGCATTAATGCAAAATACTTGAAAATCAAATAAAATCTACTTTTCAGACACATTCCGACAAATCTAATTCGTAATTTTGCATTAAATAGGCAGTGAGCCAATACTAATCAACTGCCTTGTCTTAATATCATGCCTAAAAAGCTCAGTTTACTTATTGTTCTTGCCCTTTTAGCCTTAGGGGTATTTTATTTCTATAATAAGTATAAAGTTGCACCAAGTATTGATGTTTCTAAGCTTCCGTTGTTTACAACATCAGGACAAAAATTCGACTTTGCAAGCTTAAAAGGTAAAAAAGTTGTGTTGAGTTTTAGCGCTTCTTGGTGTGGAAATTGTATTCGTGAAATGAACGCGTTGAAAAAAATAAAAGATACCGAAATGCAAGGGATAGAGATCGTTATTATTGATGATGAACCCATGGAAACTGTTGTTAGTTTTAAGGAGTATAGCGAATATCCCTTCACTTTTTTGAAATTGGATCAAACATTTCCATCCATAGGAATTAATTCCATTCCCGTGACCTATTTTTACAATGCTAAACAAGAACTAACAGGTAATGAACTTGGCGAAATAAATTGGCTGGATCCTTCAACAAGAGAGCATTTCAAGCAGATCCTGAATTAGATCCACTATCAACAGGGTGTTATGCAAAACATCTAAAAGCATCTTAAAAACTAAGCCGCCCATTTTTTAACTTCATTGTTTATGAGTGGAAAATTATTTGTAGTGCCAACTCCCATCGGTAATTTGGAAGACATGACCATTCGTGCCATCAATACACTAAAAGAAGTGGATCTTATTTTTGCGGAAGATACACGCAATACTCTTTTTTTACTCAAGCATTTTAATATTGAAAAACCTGTACGATCGTATCACATGCACAACGAACATAAAATTTTAGAAGATGCGGTGAAAATGATCACGAACGGACAAAATGTGGCTTTGGTTTCCGATGCAGGAACACCGGGCATTAGCGATCCGGGATTTTTATTGATAAGAGAAAGTATAAAACATGATATTGAAGTAACAACTTTACCGGGACCAACTGCATTTGTGCCTGCATTGGTTAGCAGCGGATTTCCTTGCGATACATTTGTGTTCTACGGATTTTTACCGCAAAAAAAAGGAAGACAAACCAAATTAAAACAACTTGCTAAAGAAGAGCGCACATTTATTTTATACGAATCTCCTTTTAGATTGGTAAAACTTTTAGAAGAATTAAAAGAGTATTTAGGTGATGAAAGAAGAGCTTGCGTATCTCGCGAAATAAGCAAACTGTATGAAGAAAATAAACGCGGAACATTTGCCGAATTGATAATTTACTTTTCGGCGAAACCAGTGAAAGGTGAAATTGTATTAACTATAGAAGGCATTAACGATGGGAAAGAAAAGGCGTAAAGTTACAAAACCCGATATCGGTTTGCCACCCGGAACACTGGTGTACAATGGCAAAATAACTACCGAACGGGTAAAGATCACTCTTATAGAATACAATGATACAGAATTCTTTGAGCGTGAATTTTACGATCTGTCGGAATGTATGGTGCATGTAAAACAAGGCATGGTAAAATGGATAAATGTAGAAGGGATCCATAAAATAGAATTGATTGAAGCTTTAGGAAAACATTACGACATACATCCCCTCACCCAAGAGGATATTGTGAACATCGATCAACGTCCCAAATTTGAAGAGTACGCCAGTTACGCCTACAGCATCATGAAAATGATCACCTTCGACGGCCATGTTCATGCGGAACAATTATCGTTAATATTGACAGGAGAAACTGTGATATCTTTTCAAGAACCACATGGCGGTGATGCATTTGATGTGATAAGAACTCGTTTGCGACAAGCAAAAGGAAGAGTACGAAAATTAGGCTCCGATTATTTATTTTATTGTTTGATAGATGCGGTTGTGGATTCCTATTTCACCATCATCGAAAAAATTGGTGATGCTGTTGAAGAGATCGAAGAAGAGATCATGAATAATGAGAACAAGCAATCGCTTAAAAAATTGTACGAATTAAAACGCGAACTTATTTTTTTAAGAAAACAAGTTTGGCCAATGCGCGATATGATAAGTAATATGATCCGTTCCGAATCGGATTTTATTACCAAGGACACTCAAATATTTTTACGCGATCTTTTAGATCATAGCACACGAATTATTGATACCGTTGAAACTTATCGCGATCTGTTAAGCGGTATCATGGATGTATATTTAAGTAATACTTCCAATCGGATGAATGAGGTAATGAAAGTTCTCACCATTATGTCGAGTATTTTTATTCCCGTAACATTTGTGGCCGGAGTTTACGGAATGAATTTTCCGAACATGCCCGAGATACAATCGCCAAGCGGTTATGCTATTGTTTGGGGAATTATGATCGTGATGATGTTGGGGCAGATCATTTATTTCCGGAAGAAAAAATGGCTGTGAGCATGAAGTTTAGAAAGTTCATCAGTTTTGAAAGTTACAAAGTTAACTTTCGAACTTTCTAAACTTTCAACTTTTAAACTAGAGTAAAGTAAAAGATCCCTTCAACTCAATATACTCGCCTCTGGAATTCTTGTAGGTTATCAAATACACATAGGTATCATTTGGAGAACCGCTACCATCCCAACCTTTTGTATCGTCGTTGGTATTGAATAATTGATTTCCCCAGCGGTTGAAGATCTTTAAATTATAATCGCTCTTATCTACAAAATGCGTTACAGGTCTCCACACTTTATTTACACCATTAGGCGCAAATGCAGATGGAATAAACACATCCGCTTCTACATACGTAGTAGCGCGATTTGAATTTGCTGTTTCGGCAATATTGTTTGGATTTCCCAAGGCTTCAATGGCAATTACCATGTACTCTACTTTTGATCCTTCCGAAGCGGCATCTTCTACATTATCGATGTATTCGTTCACAGGACCATTTGTATAACCTGTAGGCTGCGAAGGGATCACATCATTCACAATTCTGTAAACGCTATACCCGCCTAAACCTCCGCCAAAAGCTGTATAATTATTCCAGGTTAATTTTTTCTCGAACATGCTTTGTTTTACATCGGCAACTTGTAACCAAACCGATTTTACAATAGCACTTTGTGTACGATCATTACCGCAACTATCTTTTGCTAATGCTTTATAATAATAATTACGCTCGCGTGTTTTTAATTTTGAATCATCAAATACGTAATTTGGTCCGCCCGTAAAATTAATGAAAGCAATTTTTTTATACGAGGTGCCATCTTCGCTTCGGTAAAGATCAAATCCGCTTCCCATTTTAATAGCATCCACAATAAATTTAATGCGAATGGTCTCATCACCCGTAACAGAAACCGAACTCACATAAATAAAATCGGGTGCAACGGTTTGGTAAGAAAAGAAATTAACACGATTGGATGAAGACGAAACTGTTTTATTTGCGTTGAAAGCGCGAACGTAATAGGTAACATTTTTTGCGGGATCAACACCGGTATGCGTATAGAATGTATTATTGGTTGATCCTAAAAATTGAAATGCTCCACCATTTACCGAATAGTAAACGCGGTATTCCGAAACCGATGACCAACCTGAATAAGCTGTCCAACTTAATTGTGTTTGATACGCGCATTTATCGTAGGTATGATCCAAATAAATTGTTTTGTGCGGGAAATTCAATAAACCCGGTTTACCACAACTATCAATTGGTGCCGTTAAAAATTCTACAGGATTATTTAGCGCGGCTGTTGGTGTAAATGTATAAAGTGTCGTGAATTTTCCCGGAACAATATCCATAAGTGTATTCGTTGCCAATACTTGATAAATATTATAACCCCAACAATCTCCTGAAACAGAAGGTTGATATCCAATTACAGTTTGTCCATTTGGTAAAACACTTACTGAATCAACCAAGCTGCGTGTTGGTCCGTTCTTATCTTGAAAAATTCCACCCGGAACATTTGAAATAGAAGTACAACCCGAACCATCTCCAATTACAACTTGGTAATTATAGGTTTGCGGCGTACAAATTGTAATTGAATCATTATACGAAAGATTTCCCGTGTTCAATAAATTTACCCAGGTTGCGCTTGGATATTCTCTTTGAATAGAAAAACTTACGGATGTACTTGCCAACGGTGGTTGATGCAATTGATTGTAGGATAAATGTGCAACGCCATCATTTGGATTATTTAAATTCAAAAAAATACTTTTTAATGTATCAGAAGGTGCAGAAATACTTGAGCCACCCGGACCAAATTTTGTTCTCACAAAATAAAATTGACTTTGTGTATTTGCTGCAGTGGTTGTGTGAGTGAAAGATGCATTTCCAATAGAACCCATAGTTCCAATATTTGTAAACGGACCACTTGCTAAAACAGAATGAAAGATCTCGTAACTAAAAAATAATCCACCCGGATCGTTGGTTGGGATCCAAGTTAAAATTACATTTCCGTTAGCTTGAACGGCCAAACAACGCAACTGAGGAGCAGCTACTTGCGCTTTCAAGAGGTTGAGGAGTAAAATAAATATGGCTATATGTCGTACTTTCAATTAGTTATATAACGTACAAAGTTACAAAAAATTGCCCAAATGCTGTAATTTGGCTTAAAGGGCAAAATTTGGTACATTTGGCTATAAACTATACGTATTATGAAACAACTTTTACTAGTATTTGGGGCAATTTTAACATTTAATTTAAATGCCCAAAACCCTGACCCTAATTTTGACCTACCTTGGATAACTAGCTCCATAGGATATCCCGCAAAAGAGGCAACCGGCTGGGTTTCAACAAACGTTTTAACTCATGCATTAATTAGTGCAACTAATCCAACCACTGTAACTCAATCCGCTACAAACTGCGCAGGTACTTCTTCTATGCGTGTTGAAACCCAAAATTTCAACTTAGGTCCTTTACCTCCGGGATTTGTGGATGATACTTGCGGATTTGCTTTCACAGGTGGTCTTGTATTATTTCCTTCAGCTCGTTTGGTTGACGGCTTTGCTTATAACCAACGTCCTGTACAAATAACCTATTGTTATCAAACTGCACCAATTGCAGGAGATACTTCGGGTGTTGCTGTTTCGTTGTGGAAATGGAATGGTACAACACGCACCTATATTGGAGCTGCGAAAAAAACATATACATCTACAGTAACTGCTATGACCCCTGCAACTTTGACTATTGCTTATTCGAGCACACTAACTCCTGATAGTATGTGCATCTATGTTGCTTCAAGTTATAAATTTTCGGGTACAACAATTCGTTACGGTGCAAAAAAAGGAAGTACGATCCATGTAGATAATTTTATTTATCCTGCATCAACTGTAGGAGTAAAAGAAACTTCGGTGAATGAAATGAATGTAGTTGCTTATCCAAATCCTGCGAACACATTATTTTATGTGAACACCGAAAGTTCGGATGCCAAGAATTTAGAGATCATTGATCTTACCGGAAAAGTATTAGAGCGTTTGCCATTTAACGACGGTAAAGTAAAAGCAGATGTAAGTAAATATTATATGGGCATCTATTTATATTCTGTTACCGATTCAAATAACCAACGTTTAAAAACAGGTAAATTTACTATTACACATTAATTTATTTTATTAACGTAAGCCACTCTTAACGGGGTGGCTTTTTTTATTACATACATCATGAATATTGAAGAAAGAATAAACGCTGATATTAAAACGGCCATGTTGGCAAAGGATGCTAAAAAACTGGAAGCATTAAGAGCAATTAAATCTGCTATTTTATTATTAAAAACATCGCCCGAAGGTTTTACCGAAGAAACGGCAATGAAAGCCATTCAAAAAGAAGTGAAGAAACGTAAAGAGAGCGGCGATCTTTACACACAACAAAATCGCGCTGATCTTGCAGAGGTTGAAACTTACCAAGCAGGAGTTTTAGAAGAATATTTACCAAAGCAATTAAACGAGGCTGAAATAAAAACACAATTACAAGCTATCATCACACAAGTTGGCGCAAGCGGTGCCGGTGATATGGGAAAAGTAATGGGTGTGGCTTCAAAACAATTTGCAGGTAAGGCCGATAATAAATTGGTTTCACAATTAGTGAAACAATTATTAGGCTAAACTTTAGTTTTACCTAAAGAAGATAGTTCTTTTCCTATTCCCACGAACGACGTTAAATTCAAAGGGAATTCGAGGAAAACATGAAGGAAAGAAAGGAAGAACAATACTTTCAATCCAATATTATAATCATACGCATACAAGGCAATTGATAGCAACCAAAGACCAACGGTTGCTATTAATATTTTTTTCGGGACCTGATGCCATTTGATGACTGATGTTTTTGAGAACCAGTTCAAATAATGATAAGTGTAAGCAAAGGCAACAAAGCGCATGATCACAAATCCGGCATTACTTGTATAAACATCACTAGCGCTAGTAAGTTCTCCCATATGAAAGAATTGTATCAGGCGCACATTCAATTCGGCAAACATGCTATAACTTTTTTGTGAATACTCGCTTACCTGATAAAATAAACCTTGAGGTTGCACCATAAAGATCACAACCGCGCAAGCAATAAGCGTAAGTATGGAAATAATTCCCGGCCATGAACGTTCCTTTAAAGTTCCGTACAACATGAACAACCAAGTGAAAATAAATACATGAATGATGGTTGGAAGAAAAATAGCGATCCACGTAAAATACGTATTGCCATTATTCAAATAACTGATGGATATAACTGCCAAAACAAGTAGAGCAGCTCTATACAACCAATCCTTCATAAAAACAAAAGCAATAGATGATAACAAACCAAATGCAATAAGATCGGGAAGATAACCAGTGCTTTTTTTGGTTGGATTAAAATTAAAATACACCATGATGATACATGTTGCGGTTAAAATGAGGAAATCATATTTTCCCTTTGTGAAATAGCTCTTTTTATGCAGCCAACCAATCTCAGTAAGGTAATGTAAAGGACCTAATACCCCGTATGAAAAAAGAAAAAGTTCAAAGGGTACAAAAAAAGCAATAATGCAACTAATGATGATCAAACCTGTATTTACATGATGTATGGTAGAGCTATTCATTATTTCTTTTTAGGGTTTGGCTTATTATACTCAGTAACGAACTCTGCCCACTTTTTTGTTTTATAATGGTTATCGCCATAAAATATCAAACCCGGTTTAATGAGATCTGCTGAAAAATAAAAATTGAACACATCTATGGTATTTAGTTTTTCGTCCAAAACACAGGTAGCAGGTAAAGAAAAACGATTATCACATATTTTTAACGAGAGAGAATGTAATGGGAAATTATTGATCACACTTTTAATGAATTTCTCTCCTTTGAATTCAATGGTATCGTTAACCTCGGCATTGAATTCAACCAAATAATATTTTTCGTTGATGATCTTGGCAATAGCGCTATCCATGAAGGTAGTTTTACTCATCACCTTACACGAATTGCAAAAGCTCGAAGTGATGTGCACTAGAACTTTTTTCGGTTTTTTCTTTTGCAATTTATCCAGCTCTTTGAACGTATAGATCTTCACCGGCTTTTTACGAAAATTCGTATCATAAAATGTTTTGGCAAAATTGGTGCCGAATACTTCGTAATTTGTTGTACGCCATACATTCTCAACCATAAATACTAAAATAGGTTCCATTTTCTTTTCTTCAAGATAGCCTTGAGATAATAAATTGAACTCATAATTATTAGTGATAAAAGCCGTGGTTGGATAACTCAATTGGTTTCCCATTAATTTTAGCGCGAATTCGTGCGGCGTTTTTGGTTCTTTAGATGTAGGTTTATAAACTTTACCATTATACTCTATGGTATCCTTACCTTCAGCATCGAATTTTACGGGATAAAAATTTGTGTTTATATATTCTGCAATGGCAGCATTTGAATATGTGGTACGCATCATGTGCTTACACCAACCACACCAATCAGTATAAAAATCAATAAGAAGCGGTCGCTGAAATTGCTTGTTCTTTTCTTGTGCTTCTTTGATACTTATCCATTTAACTAAACCATTAGTTTCTACAGCCTGGGAGAAGCCATGTTGAAACATTGTGAGAAAAGCGCTAATAATTATGGATAACCTTAACATTTTAATAATAGAAATTCGGTGCTTTAATTGTAAATTTGTATAAAAATAAAACTAATTATCATGGTTAAAAAATTACTTTCATTATTTCTTGTGTGTTTTATTGTTAAATCAGGAAGTGCTCAAAATTTCTCTTTAAAATATACATTTGCATCGGTAACTAATAGTTCGGGTCCGGTAGATCCAACACCAGCGCAAACTGCTGTAGGCGTTAGTACAAATTCGTGGACAGCTGTTGGAACCGGAACAAATTCATCGGGTGCCGGCTATTTTTCGTTTACAAATTGGGGCACAGGCGCTACTAATAGCGTTAATACAACATTCACCGGTTCTATTGATCCTGCAAAATATTACGAAGTTACACTTACACCACAAACAGGTTATAGTGTAAGTTTATCAAGGATGTCGTTTGGCGCAAGTCGATCGGGAACCGGCATTCGTCACTTTGCTGTAAGAACAAATAAAGACAGTTACACAGTGAATGTTGCTGCAACATATACGCCATTAAATTCGGCAGCGAGTACAACTGTAATTCAAATTCAGGGCGGCGATACTTTTTTTTGGTTTGATGATGCAAACAGTAGTTCAGGACCTGCAGCAGGTTCGGCTGCAAATAATAGATGCGGCGCCAATTTTTCGGGACCAAATTATACCAATCAATCGAGTCCTTATACGATCAGGATCTACGCTTGGAATTCAGAAGCATCAGGAGGTACTTTTCGTATAGATTCATTGATGATCTATGGGGTTGCAACTTTTTCTGCTGCAGGTTTTGCAAATATCTCTCATGATCTTAACGCTACGTTTAAATTATATCCGAACCCTAACAATAGTGGAATAGTTTATGTAGAATCAAAAAATGCCGATAAAGGAAGCATTGAGATCGTGAACGTATTGGGAAAAGTGATCGCTCGCGAGGGCATTGAAAGTAATTACTCAACGGTAAAATTAGATGTTAGTTATTTATCTGAAGGAACTTACTTTGTAAGATACCGAAGTGGCGCTAAAGTTGTGACAGAGAAACTCATCATCGCAAAATAACAGAACTAATTTTGTATTAGGCCCGGTTGAATATTCAGCTGGGCCTTTTTATTTAATTGCTCTAACAAAAAATAACTATCTTTAAAGTAAATGTTGACCATCGAGAACAATAAACTAAGTGACCTTGCTTTTTATTTTTTAGCAGTGATACTTGCTTTTTTTGTTGTGGCATTTCCTCCACACAATGTGTTCTCGTATGATGTATTTGGTTATTATATGTATTTGCCTTTAAAGTTCAAGTACCACGATCTTACCATTGAAAATTATCAGATCATCGAAGAAACGTTCAAAGCGTATTGGCCCAGTGAAACATTTTACCAAGGTGTAAAATGGGATAATGGTAACTGGGTGATGCGGTATCCAATTGGTCTTTCCATCTTTTATGCCCCATTTTATTTTATTGCTGATATCATTGCTCCGCACACTGGTTATAAAGCCGATGGATTTTCTCGTCCTTATCAATTGAGCGTAATGTATGGATGTTTGCTTTATACCTTAGTTGGTTTGCATTATATTAAAAAGATCTTACTTAATTTTTTTAACGATGGGGTTTCTGCTTTTACACTTATTTGTCTTGGTTTAGGCACCAATTATTTTTTACATACGTCAGTTCACGGACAAGGTGCTATGTCGCACAATATTTTATTTAGTTTATATGCTGTCATTATTTATCTAACTATTAAATGGCATCAAACCAATAGTGCAAAACATATTATTTTACTTGGTATTGCCATTGGACTTGCAACACTTAGCAGAGCTTCCGAAATTCTGGCACTTTTAATACCGTTCTTTTATGGTATTACAAACCTTAAAGGTATAAAAGAAAAAATTTCATTGCTTTTAAAATACAAAATGCAGATGATACTTTTTGCAACTATTATTCTTGCCATTGGTTTTATTCAATTCGGTTATTGGAAATACGCCGCGGGTAAATTCATAGTGAATCCATACGGTTCCAGTAATCCCGGCGAAGGTTTAGAATTAACTCAGCCACATATTTTAAATGTGCTTTTTAGTTTTAGAAAAGGATGGTTCCTTTATACTCCACTTATGCTATTTGCCATGTATGGCTTTTGGCTCATGTACAAAAAGAACAGAACACTTTTTTATGGCCTCTTTATTTATTTTATTGTCAATCTTTATCTTGTTTCAAGCTGGTCGTGTTGGTGGTATGGAAGTTGTTTTGGAAATAGGGCTTTGATACCAAGCTACGCGGCCTTATGTATTCCTCTTGCGTTTGCGTTTGAACATATTCTTGCGCACCGACTTAAATTCCTTTTTATAAAACTTATTTTTGTTCTCATTGGATTTAATCTTTTTCAATCGTGGCAAATGAGTGAAGGTATTTTGGATACAACTAATATGTCGCGAGCGTATTATTTCTCTACTTTTTTTCAAACCAATCACCCTAACCAAGCGCAAACAGATCTTTTGTTAGTAGGGAAATTTAATAGCGGTATAGAAGTTTTTACAAAAAAAGATTCACGCACACATCAATTGGGATTTCAAAAAACCATTGACTTTGAAAAAGAGAAGATCGATAAACGTTATTTATCGAATGTTTTGCATCATAGCGGTAAAACAAGTTTGATCCTAAGTAATAAGACCACTCCTTCCTGTTCTATTCAAGCTGTGTACAATGAAGTAACTCAAAAGTCGTATACCTGGATAAAAGCAAGCGTGTGGGTATATTCATTTTATGCTGTAAAAAGTACCGATGCTGTTTTTGGAGTACACATGACGCATAAAGGTTATATTTTTAAACCAAGCGCTTACAAACTTGAATTTATTTCTATCAAACCAAAAGAGTGGACAAAATTAGAATACTATTACTTGGTGCCCGATGATCTGAGAAGTAAAAAAGATAAGATCTGTGCCTTCTTTGTAAATAAAGGGAATGATCCAATTATCATTGATGACCTAAGTATTGAATCGTATGAACCTATTGTTGATCAATCGTATTTTTAGATCAAACCACGCGTTTTAATTTCAAGATATTTATTTAACGCATTGATGGTGAGTTTTTCTGGCGTTGTATATACACTTAAAATACCATACTGCTGAAGTTCCTTAGTGATCTGACGTTTTTCATAATCAAATTTTTGTGCAATGGTTTGTTCATAGATCTCAAATGTAGATCGAGGTTTTGCAGCTAACAGATCTTTCAACTCTGTATTCTCAAAGAAAATAACAACCAAGACATGCTGCGTAGATATTTTCCGTAAGTATTTCATTTGTCGCCTTAGCGCATTTACAGTTTCAAAATTTGTGAAGAGCAAAAGCAAACTTCTCTGCGTTATTTTTTGTCGCACATGCGAGAAGAGTGTTTCGTAACTTGTTTCCAAAAAATTTGTCTTGGCATTATATAATGCTTCCTGAATTCGCAAAAGCTGATCGCCACTATTATCTGTTTTCACTTTAAAATCAATATGGTTTGAAAATCCGATCACACCCGGCTTATCTTGTTTTATCCAAGCTACATGATCAATAACCAAAGCAGCATTGATGGAGTAATCCAATAAACTTAATCCTTCAAACGGCATTTTCATTACGCGACCCATATCAATAACGCAATACACATGCTGCGAACGCTCATCACGATAATGATTTACCATTAAAGCGCTTTTACGCGCTGTTGCTTTCCAATTTATCGTGCGTATATCATCGCCGGTAACATATTCCTTTATCTGTTCAAATTCGGTGCTATTCCCTACTCTTCTTATGCGTTTGATACCAATATCCGTTAAACGATTGCTGATGGCCAATAATTCGAATTGACGAAGTCTGATGAACGAAGGATAACAAGCCATCATAAAAGGATCTTCAATTTTTACATGACGTTCAATAAAACATAATTTGCTTCGCACAAATAAATTGATCTTCCCAAAATGATATTCGCCCCGTTCAGTTGGTTTAAGATCATAATTAAAATGACGTTCCTGCAGGGAGTTGAGATCTGTGCTAATTTTAAAATTTCGTATCTGCACTTGAAAAGGCAATTCATCAATGATGTCTATACTTATTTTGAACGCATAAAAACTTTGTACATGAAGCGTTAATGTATTCACATCTCCATTACTTAAACGTTTATATTTCGGAACACGCCAAGCATTTACAGGTTGTTTATGGCGCATTAAAAATAAAGCATCAGCTATAAAGGCTAATAGCATTAACCACAACGCCGATAAAGCAGGAATATACAGCACCGAAAAATTAAACGCCAAAATAAAAACAAGGATCAATATAAAAATGACCCAATACAAACGTTTTGTTGGCCTTACTTGTTTAATTATATTCCAGATCTTTTTGAACACTACCTTGGTACTTCTATCTTATCAATTAATTGTTGAATAACGGTATCCACTTGGATTCCTTCCATTTCTTTTTCCGGTGTTAATGCTACACGATGTCTTAACACAGGCGTTGTTACATATTTAATATCATCAGGTGTAACAAAGTCCCTATTTTGAATAGCTGCTGTTGCTTTTGCTGCATTTAAAATAGCAATGGAAGCTCTTGGTGAAGCACCCAAGTACAAACTTGGATTTTTTCGAGTTGAAGCTACCAACTGAATGATATATTTTATCAAATTTTCTTCAACAACCACTTTTTGCACCAACGCTTTTAATTTGATGATCCCTTCTTTGCTTAAGAAACTTTTTACTTTAGTAAAGTCTATCACATGCGAATTTGCCTGCATATTAGAAAGCATTTCCGTTTCGTCTTCCATAGCAGGATAACCAACAGCAATTTTAAAAATGAATCTGTCCAATTGTGCTTCAGGCAAACGGTAGGTTCCTTCTTGTTCAATTGGATTTTGCGTTGCTAACACGATAAATGGAAGTTCTAATTTATGCGTTGTACCATCTACAGTGATCTGTCTTTCTTCCATTGCCTCAAATAATGCGGCTTGCGTTTTTGCAGGCGAGCGATTGATCTCATCGGCCAAAACTATATTGGCAAACAAAGGACCACGTTTAAATTCAAAATCGTGACTCTTGCTATTGAAAATGGATGTTCCGATAATATCACTTGGCATTAGATCGGGCGTAAATTGTATGCGCTTGAAACTTGCTTCAATGGTTTTAGCAAGAAGTTTTGCCGTTAATGTTTTTGCAACCCCGGGCACACCTTCAATTAATACATGTCCATCGGCTAATATAGCCACCAGCAAAAGATCCAGAAGCTGTGGTTGCCCCTTGATGTATTTGCCTATCTCGGTTTTTACTTCGGCAATATGCGTTGCCAATTCTGTCAGGTCTACCCTGTTCTCAAATTTATTTTCCATAGTTTTATCTTAAGCTTTTGTTATTAAAGTTTGTAATTTGTCGGTTCAGTTCTATAAGGTCATATTCGGATGCTGTTTCTAATTTTCGTAAACGTTCGCAATACATGAACAATTGTCGTATTAGTTTTGGATCATAACCACTCAATTCGCTGATAGTTTCAACAAACAGATCGCTTATCTCTGTTGTTGGTACATTAAAACGTTTTCGTATGGTCTCGTAAAAATATTTCACGCGCTCATCTGCAATGTATTTGTGATTATCGCTATTAAAGTACACATGACTCACCACATTCACAAACTCCAAGGTAGTATTTGTTACAGGTTCTACAATAGGAATTGCTCGCTGACGTCGCCTTCCGTCTGAGATCATATAAATGATCAGCGACACCAACATTAAAAGATAAGCCGCA
The DNA here is from genome assembly GCA_023251775.1 of Sphingobacteriaceae bacterium. Lineage (GTDB taxonomy): Bacteria > Bacteroidota > Bacteroidia > B-17B0 > Aurantibacillaceae > Aurantibacillus. Next base: position 36,062 of record JAHEYC010000018.1, read on the forward strand.
TAAAGTGCATCACTATCCAATATCAATTTCAAAAAAGAACCGGATTGTACATTATAGGTTTTATAATATTCGTCCCAAATTATTCCGTTAGTATTTTGTGTAGCATACGAAAGTACCGAATAGGCATAAGTTCTTTTGCTATCGTTCACTATAAAATAATTAGTGAATACATCGGGCATACTCATTAAGATCAATTTCCCATTGCCTATTGTTGTTTGGATCATCACTGCATCTGTATCTTGATTTACCGAACAGGAAGAGAATTTAGCGGAATCATAATTTCTAAAATATGAATCACGACATAAGTTAGGGTATTGAAAAACTTTACCATTATTCTTTGCTTGCATTTTTACTTTTACCCCGGGTTTTTTCTTTAAACTATCCAGGTTCTCAAAAAAATGGTACGACAAAGGAACAGTGCTGATATGAAATGTATCTAGTCCCCTAAAATCTTCGGCAGCAATGAACACCGTATTCCCTTGCTTCATGAACTTGAATAAGGTTAAAAGATCGGTCTTACTTAAGTTGACATCGTTATTAATAAGGATCAAGCATTTGTTTTGTCCGCTGCTTGTATCGCGTAAATTATAGAGTGTATTTTTATTCACAACCACTTGTTTACTATAAGCAGGTTTCAATAATTGAAAAATAGCATTGGCCCCAAAAGGTGTTTTATCCTTAGAAGCGAATGTTCGCTCCCAGTTCGTAGGCTTAGGCAATAGGTATTGAATTGACACCACCAAAATGAACATGCCAATGAATATCCAGATATATTTATTGTTCCCTTTGAACATTTAAATGTGTTTCAAATACTGTGAATTCTTTTTTCAGATCCGTATATTTTGCTTGATCAACGGTGAATTTTCCATACCATACATGATCATAAATACGGCTCACTGCTATAAACTCTTTTAAAAAACTCGATCCCTTAAGATCGTATTGATAATCAATGTTTGTTTTGGAAGGCTGAAATACTAAATGTCCGCCCTTTTCTAAAAGGAACAAACACTTCAAATAATTCCAACGAATAGCGGTCCTATGATCTTCGTTCTTCAATGCATCCTCTATCATTTTGTCGAAATTAATACTGCTAAGATCATCGGCGATCTCGCTAAAATTAAATGTAGTGAGTTTACTTTCGGGTCGCACCAATCTACTCAGGTCGCTTCGCCACAATAACCAAATAACTAGTACTACACAAAAAATGATAACGGCCCAAATAACTAATGTACGTGTGAAGTTTATATTCTCGTTATTATTGTTTCCGAATAAAAGTTCTGACAACCACTCCAAAAAACGTTCCAACAAACCGGGTTCGTACTTTACATCTTGATCATATTTCATTTTTGGATCTGAGAATACTTTCTTTTCGAGTAAACTATCCGGTCTTACTAGTTTGAATTCGCTCGAATCTACCAAAGCAATTGCTGTTGTATCAGAAGCCTTGTAACTGAAACTATTCAGCAGAATTAGAAAGTATAAAAGAAAATGTTTCAGGAGCGCTTGATTAGAATTTAAATACTTTCGATTTTTTCAAGGATGGAAAGTCCTTCTCTTTTTTCTTCCAAACTGGCGCATTGTAAATTCATCATAATAAAATAAATTGCATACACGCACGCAATAAGTAAACCGCTTATCGAAAACAACACGATCACATAAATTGGAACATCAAATCCCGCCTGAGAATTCTGCAGATCGCCAAGATTATTCCCCATTCGTGTAAAAAATGAAATAATAAATACAATATACGAAGGTAAAAATGCAATAAAACTTAAGATATAAGTGATCAAACCACCAAGAAAGGAAAGCGACCATGTTATCCAAAAATTCCCTTTAAAATTTCTGAACACTTTTCCAATGGCCTCAAACGCGTTTATATGATGCCTTTGTGACGTGAATAAAATAGCAGTATAAAGATACATCATGATGGGCATAACAATGAGCAGGAAAAAAATATACATCAGAATAAATAATAAAATTCCCAGCACGGCGCTTATTTTAATAAGCAAAGCCATTAAACCGATCACTAAACCAAACACCAGAATTAATACCAAACTAAGAACGACCAATACCACAATAGTTCCTATTCCTCTTAAGAACTGAGGAAAAAAGTTCTTTAAAATGTCTTTTATCTGTGGTTTTTCATTTTCAGGTAAACTATCGTTCAACTGCATGTGCTCATTCAAAACCGTTATATAAGCTGCATAACCCAATAATGACAAAAGCATCATCAAGATCATTGTTCCTGCCATGGAAGCATAAAAACCCATGATATTAGTTGCAGCCGATGATATGTTCGCAAACATATTCTTGAGCATGAACGTGCTCAGCACCATTGCCAACAAAAAAAATGGCGATACCAATAATAAAATTGAACCAAACAGCGACTTGAAGTTTTGTCGCATATAACTTATGGTATCTCCAAACACCTCGCCAAAATCCCTTGCTTTTCTTACATATACTTTTGCTCTCATAATTGAAACTTACGTTTATAATAAAATGGTAAAACAATAAAATAGAAAATAATAAAAGCGAATGAAAGACCAATGATACTTAGCGATAAAGCAATATGCATTTCGGTATAACGCGTTACAAAACTTTCGAGAAAACCTGCCATGATAAATATGGGAATGAGTCCGATGATGATCTTGAGTCCGTGCTTTACCGCTGTTTTAAAAGATTCCAAACGCGTGTGCGTTCCCGGAAAAATAAAACTATTTCCCAATACAATTCCTGCACAACCCGCAAGTATGATCGCCGATATTTCAAAAGCACCGTGGATCCAAACTACTTTTAGTGCTTTATCTAAAATATTGTATTGAAAGAATAAGGTAAAAAAACATCCAAGCATGATGCCATTGTTCACCAACATAAATCCTGTTCCAAAAGCAGTGAGCAAACCTAAAACATATGCGTAAAATGAAACTTTGATATTATTAAGCGTGATCCAAATGAACATCAGGAATTGATTCTCCTCCCCATAAATACCAAGGGCATTTCCGTTCTTTATGCGTTCAATGGTACTGTCCACATAATGATCGCCCAAGATCAAACGCACAAAACTATCATCATACATTTGCGATGCAACGCCTAATACAACAGCTAAACCAAAAATAAGAAAGGCGTAAAATAATTGCTTGTAATATTTTGAAAAGAACATGGGCAATTCGTACACATAAAAACTCAGAAAACGATTTCCGCTTTCTTTACGATTTTTATAAACTAATTGATGAACTTTTGACGCCAGATTATTTACATAAGCCTGCGTACGTGTTTGCGGATAATTGGTATTGGAATACGAAAGATCGTCGGTTAATTCAACGAACATATTGGTGAGTTGAGAAGGATCTATTTTTTCCTTATCATTCAGTTTCTTTTCATAGTCTGTCCACTTTTTTTCATTCTGCTTCAAAAATGTGATCTCTTTCATACCTGCTTAAGTGAATATAAATATATATATTTATACAATAAATTCAAACCTCGGGCTTGGATCAAATTCAAATAAATACCACCCAAAATGTAGCGCTTGGTTACGAGCCCGCAGGCGTTGGCTATCGCATACTGGCGGGACTTCTAGACCAGGTGTTTGTTGTTGTTTATGTTATTTTGGTGTATTGGTTCTTTTACAGTTTTGTGTTTAGTTATGATATTTATACGGGAAATAATCATTCCGATAGTTATAATGCGATAATGGCGGGTATCATGATCTTATTGCTTGTTCCTGCAGGATTATATCATTTGCTTTGCGAAACATTTTTGAACGGACAAAGTTTTGGGAAAAAGATCGTTGCCATTAAAGTTGTGAAGATAGATGGAACACAACCCAGTTTTGGATCTTACCTTATACGATCGATGTTGCGATTATTTGATGTATCGCTTATTTCTCCTGCCATTGCAATTGTGTGCATTGCTGCCACCGAAAAAAGTCAGCGCTTGGGAGATATTGCCGCAGGGACTACGGTGATAAAATTGAATACTAATCTTTCTATCAGAGATACTATCTTGTACCAACAACGACCCGAATATAAAATTGTTTACGAACAAGTGGCTTTGCTAAATGATAGAGAAGCCAATCTTATTAAAGAAGTGATAGAATTTTGTGAGAAACAAGATCAACCACAACATTTAAAACAACTCAGCGATAAAATAAAAACAAAATTGGTCATTGAGAATTCAAAACAAAATGATCTGGAATTTCTTCATACTATTTTGAATGATTACAGTCATTACCGATTTGAGAATTAGAGGCAGAAACCACAGAGGCCTTCGGCCTCACAGAGTTTTTTCACAGAGAACACAGAGAGAAAATATGTGCATAACTAAAAAAGGAAGCGAAGCTTCCTTCTCAGTGACCTCTGTGTAAACCTCTGTGTAGCGCAAAGCGCGCTCTGTGGTTTCTGCCTCTAAAAGATCAAAATGTATAAGTCTCTAATTTATCCTGCGGTAAATACACACTCTTAAATTTTTTACTCCAATATTCTGCAAGATACTCTTGTTCGGTTTGACCGGGAGTTGGAATAAGGATGAGATCTTTCTTTCCTAAAGCATACATATCCATTAAGGTACTGTAGCCACAGCGACAAACGATCGTACGTGAACGTGTAATTAAAGCACTTAGCTCTTCTGCATTTGGTAATTTTTTTAGATAGATGTTCTCCGGTACATCGTTGAGATCGTCGCAGATAGGAGAGCTTGAAATTATAGCAACTTTCCCTTGGTGATCTTTCAATTTTTCAATAACGCTTTTTAAAAGATCAGTTTGAGTTGGCTCAGGACCAGACAATAAAAATAAATGATCGAATTTTATTTCGGCTTCTTTTTTAGTTAAACGACTTAATGGCCCAATGTATTTACAATTCAAACTAAATACATTCTCGCTTAAGTCTCCCGCCAATCTTTTATCTTTTGGTTTATGATCAGGGACCCAAACTTCATCAAACTTTTTTAGTAATTCCACATGCGTACTGTTCGACCATTTCTCGAAAAAAGGTGTTTTCAAATTTAATTGATGGCAAACAATAATACTTTGTGCATTTTTTGAATAAAGTCCGTAACGATTATCAGAAATTACAACCTCTATTTTTTTTTCTTTGATCAACTTCTCTAGAAGTTCATTCTCTTCTTTTATCACCTTTAATACTTTGGGATATTGCGTTCCTAATTTCAACCAAAGTGGTAAAACAGAACTATAAGAAATATTATACTCCGGTAATTGTATGCGTTCTAATTGAGGAAATTCTTCTTTAAAGATCTTTTCGGTCAAAGAAGTTGTTCCAAGAAGAACAGTATTTCCATTGGATAAAAGAGTTCTTATGATAGGCACACAACGAGTGGCATGACCCAAACCCCAATCAAGCGCTGCAACAAGAACTCTTTTATTTTTTATATCAAGGTCCAGAATTATTTCTCGGGATTTAAAACAAATTGCTTTAATTCTCCATCAATAATGTACTTATTGGCAAATGCTTTAAAATCTTCTTTCTTCAAAGCTTTTACCCAATCATTGTACTTATCGATATCCGTTAAACTTTCACCGGCTGTTTCGCAACCCATGATATAGCTCATCCAAAAATCATTTTCCTTTAATTGCAATTCGCGCTCTTTTAAGAATCCTTCTTTTACTTTAGTCAAATTCTCATCATTACTTCCATCCTTTTTCACTTTAGCGATCTCTTCTTTGGCCGCATTCACCAATTTCTCAACATTATCAGGCGCACATGCAAAACTACAAGTGATCTTCAATCCCGCTGTTGGGGTATAACTCATCGAAGGATAAATTCCTACACCATACACCCCACCTTTATCTTCACGTAAATTTTCGCGCAGGGTAATGTTCAATAATTTCATCAAGGCATACACTTCAAATCTGTTCTTACGCGTGTATTCAAATGTATTTGTCCACGATAAATTAACGCGACTCCTTGGCTCATTTCCTTTTTTGTAAACTTTAGTATAGGTGCCCTTTGGAGTTTTAGCACCAATATCTGTTATCTTCTCGTGCTTTGTACTTGCAGAAATTCCTCCAATATACGTTTCTATCAAAGGTTTTATTTCTTCTAAATTAAAACTTCCAACAAAAATGAACATGAAATCACTTGGGTCAGAAAAGCGCTCTTTAAAGATCTGGTTACAACGTTTTTGATCCAATTTGGCTAGATCTTCCATTTGTGTTGGCTTAGCGCTGTAGTGATAACTACTCATAAAATAACGTACCGAATCGCCAAACACTTGATCGGGATCTTTTCCGGCATTTTGTAGAAATGCTTTTTGTTTTTCAATGGCCGATAAAAAAGCAATTGAGTCTTTACGAGGTTTTGTGAACACTAAATTCACTAACTGTAATAAGGTTTCAATATCCTTCTTACTTGAATTACCAAACAAACTCTCGTCGTATGTTCCAACGCCCGTATATAATCTAGCGGTTTTGTCTTGTAAATATTTCTCAAGAGCGGTCGCATCAAATTTTCCATAGCCTGATTCATCCTGTATGGAATTTGAGAAATCAGCGTTCAATACCTCTTTTTCCGAATACTGACATGTTCCACCCGGACTATACGCTTGCATATTGATCTCATCATTTTTAAACGTGGTTGGTTTTAATAATACTTTCACGCCATTTCCAAGTGTCCACTCTGTAATGCCATAACCTCTATCCGTTGTTTTAAATACTTTTTGCGGTGAAGGTTTTTTTGCGATCAATGGTTCGTTGATCACTTTATCTTCATAGGCCTTAATATCCTTATTAGCTTGCGCATCATTAAAGGCCGCTTTAATTTCCTCATCCAATGGTTTCTTGCTCGATTCATTTTCGGCTAACATCATAATAGAAACAGCATTATCGCCATTGCTTATCCACTTTTTTGCTAAGGCATTAATGTCTTCCAATTTAATTTGAGGAACAAGATCTTTGTAATAACTAAATCTGTTCTCTATTCCCGGCTCAGCTTCACCAGTTAAGAAATTATAAACGTATTGCATCACCAATTGTTTCGATTCGGTTTTATCCTTCTCGTTAAATTGATTTTCCATATTGGTCATCAATTGTTTTTTCTGACGATCCAATTCGCTTTGATTAAAACCAAAACGTTTCACCCGCTCATTTTCTGTGATCAATGCTTTCAAGGCAACAACTTCTTTTCCGTTGGAAGTAACAGCAAAACTTCCATAGCTTGCTTTACTTCTTACCATAGAGAAATAGCCAGTATAACCAAACATAAATGGCGGACTTGCTTGCTTTGTTAATTCGCTCATTCGCGCGTTGATCATTCCGTTATACAATTCTTGCATAATGGTTTGCTTAAAATCAGCATACGTTTTTGTAACATTATTTTCTTTTTGCATGTACGCTAATTGTATCATGTTATAAGGAGATTCCTTATCGCTTGCAACCGCTACACGAAAATCTTTTTGATCGGGAACTTCCCACATCTTAATTGGTTTTGGATTTACTGCTGCAGGAATATCAGAGAATACTTCAATGATCTTTTTTTCCATTTCCTCCACATTAACATCTCCAACAACAATTACTGCTTGAAGATCGGTGCGATACCAATCTTTATAGAATTGTTTTAATAAACTTTGCTTGCAACCTTTTAATATTTCCGGTTTTCCAATTGGTAAACGCTCGGCATAACGCGAATCTTTGAACATCACCGGCCAAGTTTTACGATTCATTCTTTCCATCGCACCTTGTCCTAAACGCCATTCTTCCATTACAACACCACGTTCTTTTTCAACTTCAACGCTATCAAAACTTAAATAATGCGCCCAATCTTTTAAGATCAATAATCCCTTGTCAACAATATCTTTTTTATCGGTTGGGATCTGCAACATATACACCGTTTCATCAAAACTGGTATAGGCATTTAGGTCGGGACCAAATTTTGTTCCAATACTTTCCAAATAATTCACAAGATCATTTTTCTTGAAATTTTTTGATCCATTAAACGCCATATGCTCTACAAAATGCGCTAAGCCTTGTTGATCATCATTTTCCATAGTACTCCCCGCATTTACCGCCAAACGTAATTCGGCCCTATTCTCAGGTTTTGTATTTTTTTCGATATAATACGACATTCCATTTTTGAGGACCCCCTTTTTTACTTTTGGGCTCAAAGGCAATTTATCTTCGGGTTTTAAGGGGTTTTGAGCTTGAGCAACATACACTAAACTCAATAATAGAACAACGATCTTTTTCATATGAAATAATTAGATAGTAAATATATCAAAAATTGGCAAAGTATTAAGTAAATTTAACCTGTGATTCCTACCTTTCCTAACCATATTTTAACCACTCTTAAAGTACTGCCCGAAACGCCTGGTGTTTATCAGTATTTTGATAAGGAAAACAACCTTTTATATGTAGGAAAAGCCAAGAACCTGAAAAAGAGGGTGAGCAGTTATTTTACCAAGGAACATGGCAATAATCGTTTAACATTAATGGTTAAAAAGATAGCGGATATCAAGACCATTAAAGTAGAAACAGAATTGGATGCATTGCTGTTGGAGAATAATTTAATTAAGAATTTAAAGCCACGTTACAATGTTAATTTACGTGATGATAAAACATATCCTTGGATCATTATCAAGAACGAACGTTTTCCACGCATATTTTATACACGTAAAAAAATAAAAGATGGCTCGGAATATTTTGGTCCGTATGCCAATGTAAAAGTGATGCGCAATTTATTGGATTTTGTTCGTCAAACGTTTCCATTGCGTAATTGCACATACGATCTGAAGCAAGAGAATATTGACAAAGGAAAATTCCGTCCCTGTTTAGAATATCATATTGGTCATTGCAAAGCGCCTTGTGTTGGATTTCAAAAGGAAGAGGAATACGACGCTAATATGAAAAAGATCCGCGAGATCATAAAAGGCGATATTCAATTTGCCATAAAAGATCTTACCGGGCAAATGAGAACAAAAGCCGAAGGATTGGAATTTGAAAAGGCTGAAGAATTAAAATTGCGTGTGGAGATGTTGGAAGCTTTTCAAAGTAAATCAACCATTGTGCATCCAACAATTACAGATACCGATGTATTTAATATAGTAAGTGATGAAAAATCGGGATACATTACGTTTTTTAAAGTTATGAATGGCACCATTGTGCAAAGCCAAACCATTGAACTCAGAAAAAAATTGGATGAGACCGACGAAGAATTATTGGTATTTGCCATGGTGGAATTACGCGGAAGATATAATTCGAAAAGCAAAGAGATCATTTTACCTTTTGAACCTGAAATTAAATTACCCGATTGCGACTATTATATTCCAAAAATTGGAGATAAGAAAAAATTATTGGATCTGTGTTGGAGAAATAGTAAAGAATACAAACAAGAGCAAGATAAACAAATTGCCATTACAGATCCTGAACGACATGTGAGCCGCATTATGCAACAAATGATGAAGGACTTGCGATTAACAGAAGAACCAAGGAGAATTGAAGGATTTGATAACAGCAATATACAAGGAGAATATGCGGTAAGCGCGATGCCGGTTTTTATTGATGGTAAACCTGCCAAAAAAGAGTATCGACATTTTAATATTAAAACGGTGGAAGGTCCTGATGATTTTGCAACGATGGAAGAAGTTATTTTTAGAAGATACTCAAGAGTATTAGAAGAAAACCAAGCAATGCCCCAATTAATTGTTATTGACGGAGGCAAAGGACAACTAAGCGCGGCCATGAACAGTTTGAAAAAATTAGATCTTGTGGGAAAAGTTGCGGTAATAGGAATTGCCAAACGTTTAGAAGAAATTTATTTTCCGGAAGACCCTATTCCTTTGTATTTAGATAAACGAGGTGAAACTTTAAAAGTAATTCAGCACATCCGCGATGAAGCCCACCGCTTTGGAATTACTCACCACCGCAATAAACGCAGCCGCGAAACATTTAGATCAGAACTAAGCGAAATAAAAGGTATAAGCGATAAAACCGCTCAAAAACTTTTAGTTGAATTACGCTCCATGCAAAACATCAAAGAAGCAACGCTGGAACAATTAACGGAAGTTATTGGAAAAGCGAAGGCGGGGTTGGTGTATGAATATTTCAGGAGTTAACCACTCTTCTTCACATAAAAAGGAATATTCACCTTAAAACTCCAATTCCTTCCCATATTGTAAATGCCTGAGCGTCCCGTGCCATTTAAGGGATAACTATCAAAATATTTTAAGCGACTCATATTCGATTGGTAGGCTGTGTTGGTTAAATTGCTCACATAAATTCCAATGGTAAATAAGGTTCTGTCTTTTTTATTTTTTACTTCTGCTCCTATTCCGGCGTCTAATAAAACATATCCCGGCGTTTTTGTTTCGGTATTATTAAATACAAAGGCGCGATTTTGTGAGGCGTAATATTGCAAGCCGACTTTAATAAAAATATGTTCAAACGCACCAACACTCTTTAAAAACTCAGCGCTTAATTCTGAATTGGTATGTAATGGTGGAATGAATGGCAAATATTTATTACTATCATTAATGATCGCGCCATTTCCTCCCAAATTTGTAGCATACACAAACGAAACAGCATTTGAAAAATGTAACCAATCTAATGGATGCGGATGAATATCAACTCTTGCTTCGCCACCGACTAATTGTGCTTTGGTTTGAATGAACTTAAATACGGGGTATGCATTTCCGGTTTCAATATAAATGGAATCTCCGCCAAATTTGCTATTTAATTTTTGATTGAAGATATAATTGCTAATGGTATTATTAAATACCTCAGCGCTGGCCGAAACGTGTTCGCTTTCGAAAAATAGTCCAATATCTTCTTGCAAACTGAATTCAGGTTTTAAATTCGCATCACCCAATTGCTGAAAGCCTGTGCCCGGATGAACGCCCCTTGCCGAGATCTCCGAAATATTTGGAGCACGGTAACCCCGCGCCACATTAAATTTGACAATGAATTTTTTATTGATGTTGTAAGTTATCCCAAAACTTCCCGAAAACCCATTGAACGTATGCGAATAGTTTCCAAATTGCTTTAGTGCACCAATTGTATCATTAACCTCATGTGAAAATCCTGTCAATGTATCCGTTTTAATGTACAAGGACGAATTATTGAACATTCGTGTATCATAGCGCGCGCCTGCTGCCATATCAAATTTGCCAAAGTTCTTTTTTAAATAAAAGAAAGGTGCAAAGTCAAATAAAGAAAAAGAAGGGATAACAAATTCTGTTCCTTGAGTTGCATCATTTTTTTGTTGCATGCCATTCAATCCTATGATCGTCTCCAAATTCTTTTTCTCAGGAAAAAAATATTTTACATCATAAGTGAACGTATTCATTTTTAAAGTCAAACCGGCCACATTCGGAGCTAAAGGATGTGAATATTCTCTTCTAAAACTTTGTTGAGCGCCAAATTTTAAAGCCAACTTACTTTGTTTAATAAAAAAAATGTTGGACGAGGACAAAC
>JAHEYC010000139.1 GCA_023251775.1 Sphingobacteriaceae bacterium
GTTAAGATCGGTAATTACCATTGCTTTAAATACGTATTCTTTTTGAGTGTACTTGAATTTGATGGTATACGTTTTTCTATCCCACGTATAAGGGATCTCAATTTGAACTTCTTCGGTGGTAAATTTTATAACGCTTTCGGTGATCTCGATGTTGAATTCTTCAACTATTGCGGTATTATTATTAAGTATGGTACTGGGACAAAAATCACATACATGAAATGTGACGCTATCCTTTTTTTCGAGGGCGCAATTCACTCTCCATTTTCCTTTTAGGCTGAGGTCTTGCGAACGAGAATATAAAGTGCTAAATAATAATACTACTATTAAAAACAGATTTTTCACGCGGTAAAAGTATAAAAAAACTGCTTATTACAAGAAATCTTTTGGGATATAGGTCTTAAACATTACCCATTAAACACATGGTCTCAAGGTGAGGAGTAGGGCTGCCACCCTTGTTTTCGATGGTAACGGCAAAAGCTTGCACGTTGGCTACGGTTCTCATTTTTTGGAAAATATCTTTACCGGTAAGATCTATCATTCCCATATCAACAGGTTTTCCATCAACAATGGCCCACAATTGATACTGCTTAGTTGCATCTGCCAACTGCATATCGCGGGCATTAAAATAAACTTCTTTGGTAGAGGGATTAAAATGCACCATGGCTTTTTTATCGGCCATAGAATTCATTCCGTTCAACGTGATATTTTTTGTAGAAGGATCTGTTAACATTGCCATTTTTTCATTCATGGCGGTCATTTCATTTTTTTGTGCCAACATAGCATCATTCATTTCTGTTTCGCTTTGCTGCATTTTTGCTAATTCTTCTCGTGTAGTTTTAAGTTCATCGCGTGTGATGATATTATACACCATGCTTGTGATCAATAATAAAGCACTCGCCGCAATACCCATTCGATAATACAAAGTATTTAATGGAATTACTTTTGTTTCGGAAGAATTAGGTTTTGAATTGATCTCTGCAAAAACTTTTTCTTTGATCTTATTGGAATTTGCCGGTTTTAATGGCGAAGAAATTTCGGCATAATTCACCAAGGCCATTTCAATAGCTTCTAATTCGAGGTTAAGCTCAGGGAACTCTTTGCACTTTTGTTGTACAAATACATTCTCCTCCGAACTTGTTGTCCCAAGAATATATCTTTCTAAGATACCCGATTCAATTATATCGTTCTTGCTCAATTAAGGATCTCTTTTTTGGTTAGTTCTTTTAATAATAGTATGGCCTGACGTACTTTTGTTTTTATGGTTCCCAAGGGCATATTTAATTCTTTACTTGCTTGTTCGTGCGTAAATCCTTTGTAATATATCAGATCAATTATTTCTTTTTGGTCGCTTTTTAATTCGTTTAGTAATGTATTAAATCCTATAAAATCGCTCGCATTATTTTCGGTTGTTTTATTTCTTAATTCATATACGGAATCGGAAACGCTTTGGATCTTTGGTTTTATCCTCTGATGCTTGCTGCGTGTATGATCTATTGCGAGATTTCGCGCCATGTTCAACATCCAAGTATACAATCTTCCTTTAGCACTATCATAGCTTTCAATACTCTTCCAAATTTTAACGAATAGTATTTGCAAAAGATCTTCTGCGTCTTCTTGATCGGGAACAACAGCATATACCACACCAAATAAAGCTTTAGAATAATTAGTGTAAAGATAAGAAAAGGCATCCTGATCTTTTTGTTTGATCAGTTCAACTAATTCTTCTTGTGTATATGTGCGTTTTGGCGCCAATGAGATTTATGTAAAAATAGTAAAACAGTCGGACAATTAGCCGACTGTTTTATAGATCATTATTGGGATGCTAATTATTTTTTAGCGGTCCAAAGACTCCAATCTTTGTCAAATTTATTCCAAACACCGTCATGTCCTTCCCATTTCCAATCAGGGACTTGTGCCCAAGTTTTTCCGCCATCAGCGCTCCATTTAAGGTCTTTGTCAACGATCTTTAACCATTTTCCGTCCTTGTCTTGCCACATGCCGTCTTTTACTGCTTCCCATTTTTTTCCGTCTTTCGACCACCAAATAGTAGCGTCTTTGGTATTTAATTTGTACCAAGTTTTGTCGGCGCCCATCCAAGTACCTTCTTTTGATTTTTCCCATTTCGGATCGTTCAATACAACTGCAGTGTTCTCAGTTGAAATTGTTTTTGCTTGTGTTGCGAAGCCAAGTGATAACATGGCAACAACTAACATTAGTTTTTTCATAGTTTAAATGTTTTAGGTTTGAAATTACTTACGGAAACACTTGAACTTTGGATCTGGTAAACTTCAAAGAAACTTTAAGTTCTTGAGAGCCATGCTAATAAAATTAAAATTATTTTGCGGTGAAAACAGATTCACCACTAATATAAGTGGAGAGAACTTTTGTTTTTAATACATCACTTTCACTACACTTCATAAGATCAGTATCTAATATAACAAAGTCAGCAAATTTCGCCTTTTCTAAACTTCCTTTTTCTTTTTCTTCGAAGTTAGAGTAGGCGGCCCAAATGGTCATGCCTCTTAGCGTTTCTTCTCTTGATAATGCATTTTCTATTTGATAACCTTTCTCCGGAAAACCTTTCGAATCTTTTCTGAATACGGCGGCATAAAATGTTTTAAATGGAGAAATATCTTCCACAGGAAAATCTGTTCCTAGAGCAACCATTCCTGCAGCATTTAAAAGATCTTTATAAGCGTAGGCAGTTTTAACGCGCTCATTTCCTAATCTGTCGGCTGCCCAATACATATCGCTTGTTGCATGGGTTGGTTGAATAGATGGAATAACACTAAGTAATTTTATGAGTTCCAGATCTTTTTTACTTACCACTTGCGCATGTTCTATTCGCCAACGTCTGTCTTTACTGATAGAACTATATAATTTCCCGTCCATATCGCCAAACATGATCGGATTTGTGGCGTATACAACTAACATAGTTCTTACAGCCGAATCTCCAATACAATGTGTATTCATTTGAAATTTGAATTTTTCCATTTGATTGGCGTACTTATTAAAATACTCTACATCATTTAGTAAAAAGCCTTTCCAATTTGCTTTGTCGGAATAATTCTCTAATAAACAAGCGCCTCTCGAACCTAGTGCACCATCGGCATAAAATTTAAACGAACATACATTTAGTTTATCGGTTTTATATGTTCCGTGTTCTAAATAATGACTTAAATTTTCTTCAGTTGGAGTTAGCATGGCATACACACGCATTTTTAATTCTCCTTCTTTTTGTAATTTATCAATGGCATCAATGATGTTCTTTTCTAATCCTGCATCATCAACAGTAGTAAGTCCCATTTCGAAACAATTGGTTTGGGCATTTAATAAAGCGCGTTTAATAAAGTCTGCATTTTGTTTTGGCATTAATTTCTCAACGGAGTCAACAGCATTATCAACCAATACGCCTGTTAGTTCTCCATTTTGAAGAATAAGTTCCCCACCACTTATTTT
>JAHEYC010000019.1 GCA_023251775.1 Sphingobacteriaceae bacterium
GAATGAACCCGGAAATGCACTTACTGTTCCGGTGTTAATGTCTTTTACTAAAGTTGTTCCAGCCAATGTTCCGTCTGATGTCCATAATTCTGCACCAACAACACCATCGTTCGCATTAAAATAAATATTTGAACCCATCACAGTTATTTCACTTGGCGATGCGCTTGTTGTGCCTGTGTTAATGTCCTTTACCATCATTGTTCCTGCTAATGTTCCGTCGGTTTTCCATAGTTCAGCACCATTTGTAGATGTGGTAGCGCTGAATAATATGTTTGTACCAAGGATCCTAAATCCAAAAGGATTGCTAGAAAGTGTTCCAGTGTTGATGTCCTTAAGTAAAATGGTTCCTGCTGTGGTCCCGTCACTTTTCCATAACTCAGTTCCATTTACACCGTCGTTGGCTGCGAAATAAAAATTACTTCCCATTACTGTGAATGCATTAGGATTAGAAGAAACAGTTCCGGTACCGATATCCTTTACCAAAACCGTATTGGCTAAAGTGCCATCGCTTTTCCATAATTCGTTTCCGGTAGCAGCCTCATTAGCTCTGAAATAATAGAAATTCGCCATAGTGGTAAAACTTCCGGGATTTGAGCTTAAAGTACCGGTGTTGATGTCTTTTACCATCGAGGCAACCTGCGCTGAACAAGGATCTGTGGCGATCAATTGACCAAACGCGCAAAGAACAAGTGTGTAAATTTTTTTCATTAGTTAGTGTTTTAAAAATTAATAAAATAGGTGCTGTCGACATACCAAAACGAAATACAATTGTTAAAGGTTGGGTGGAATTGAAGAAAAAGAAGCGAAAATTATCTTTTTGTGGATAAGGCTTTATCAGTTTCCGGATCAAACTTTAATTAACCCTCTCAATTCTCTGATTTTCCAATTGTTAGTAAAAGTCAAACTTATTCAATTCCAATGAGGATTTTACTATATTTAGTTTCTAAAACAAGCTCAATTGGACCTCCTCCTCCTCATATCTATTCTAGTTGCCATGTGTGCGGTGTTCTCGTACATCAATATTCGTTTTCTTAAACTGCAGCCCTCTATTGGTCTAATGCTTATTTCACTTATTTGTTCGCTTTTGATAATTGCCGAGAGTAAAGTGAGTAGTACATTTTATCATCACGTTGAACATTTAGTAAGAAGCATAAATTTTTCGGATACACTTTTAAATGTGATGTTAGGATTTTTACTTTTCGCCGGAGCGCTTCATATTAATCTCGGAGAATTAAAAAAACAACGAGCGGCCGTTCTTTCATTTTCAACCTTAAGTGTTGCACTTTCTATTTTCTTTTTTGGATCGATCATGTGGGGCGTTTTTAAATTATTTAATTACCCGGTTGATTTTATGTATTGCCTATGGTTTGGCGCCCTTGTTTCGCCAACCGATCCCATTGCAGTAATTGGCATATTACGAAAATCAAATATGCCCAAAGAGATCGAAGCAACCATTAATGGAGAATCGTTATTTAATGATGGAATTGGTGTTGTATTTTTTGTTACCATAGGACAAGTGATCAAATTAGGAATTGAAAATCTTTCATCGTTGGATGTTCTTCTTCTTTTTGGAAGAGAAGTTGTTGGCGGTATTGCGTTAGGACTCGCTTTAGGTTATGGTGCTTATTATTTTATTCGGAAAATAGATCATTATCAAACCGAAGTTCTTTTATCGCTTGCCTTGGTGATGGCCTGCGGCGAAATTGCACATTTCTTTCATGTGAGCGGTCCGCTTGCTGTAATTGTAATTGGATTGATATTAGGAAATAAAGTAAGCAAAACTGCTATGTCTGATACCACGCGCGATTACCATAATAAATTTTGGGAGCTCATTGATGACTTTTTAAATGCCATTCTTTTTGTTTTGATCGGTTTACAAATGGTGTTGTTGCCATTTATTACGAATTATCTTTTAATTGGTGTACTTGCTATTGTTTTACTTTTAGTATGCAGATATCTTTCTCTTTCGATCCCTATTCTTTTCTTAAAAGACAAAAAACTTTTCAATAGCCGAACTGCGTTAGTTATGACCTGGGGAGGATTAAGAGGGGGTTTATCTATTGCTTTAACTTTATCGTTGCCCGATAGTCCTTACAAAGAAATAATTGTATCTATTACCTACATTATTGTGATCTTCTCAATTTTAGTTCAGGGATTAACTACGGGAAAACTGGTGAAGAAATTATACTAAAAGAGAAATTATTTCAATTTCATTAAAACATCTTGAAGCTTTTTCATGCCACTCACTGCAGTATCCTTAATATGCTCGATGTTTTGAATATGTTCTAAATTAAAATCTCCCGGATCAACCAACCATTTTTTAATAGCGCTTGGTGTATAATTTACTAATCCCGCGGCCGGATAAACATTTAATGAGGTTCCTATAACAGTGAACAGATCGGCTTTTCCAACCATATCAATGGCTGTTTCCATCATGGGCACCATTTCACCAAACCAAACAATATAAGGACGTAATTGCGAACCTAATTCACAGGTATCTCCAATTTTAATTTCCCAATGTTTTAAATTATAAACTTTTGAAGGATCGATAGAGCTTTGTGCTTTTACAATTTCACCATGCAAATGGATCACATGTTTACTCCCTGCTCTTTCGTGCAAATTATCAACGTTCTGCGTAATAACTGTTACATCAAATACTTTTTGAAGATCGGCAATTATTTTATGCGCTTCATTTGGTTGCGCTTCCATTACCTGCTTTCTTCTTTGATTATAGAACTTGGTCACTAATTCTTTATTCTTTTCCCAAGCTTCCAATGTTGCTACATCCTCAACTTTATATTCTTCCCACAAGCCGCCGCTATCACGGAATGTTTTTATCCCGCTTTCGGCACTCATACCTGCACCACTGAATATGATCAGCTTTTTTTTGGACACCTTATAGATTCTCCTTTACAAATTTGAATATCTTATTATACACATGAAGGCGAGTTGGTCCGCCATAAATACCATGATTCTTATTTGGATAGATCATCATATCAAAAGGAATATTTTTTCCTACCATTGCTTTTATCATTTCCATACTATTTTGTACATGCACATTATCATCAAATGCGCCATGTATAATTAGGAATGGATGTTTGATCTTATCTACAAAATTAACAGGAGAGTTATCTTCGTATCCCTTTTTATTGTCTTTTGGTTTACGCATAAAACGCTCGGTATAAATATTATCATAGTATTTCCAATTTGTTACAGGCGCAACAGCAATGGCAGCTTTAATAAATTCGGCCCCTTTGGTGATCATCAAACAAGCCATATATCCACCGTAACTCCATCCTTGAAAACCAATACGCGTTCTATCAACATAAGTTTGATCGCCCAACCATTTTGCTACATCAATTTGATCGGAGGTTTCTAATTTACCCAAATGTAAATACGTACAATGTTTAAATTGTCTTCCTCTTCCTAATGTTCCTCTTCCATCCACACAACATACAATATATCCTTCTTGCGCTAATAACTGATGCCACATATACTCTGTTCCTTCCCAATTATTATTAACTTCATTGGCGCCGGGACCATTATACGCATACATATACACAGGGTATTTTCTTCCCGCATCAAAATTTGCCGGCTTTATCATAAATCCATTCAATTCTACACCTTCCGAATTCTTCATGGTAAAGAATTCTTTTTTTCCCAAACCAAATTCTTTTATTTTATCTCTTAGTGCAATATTATTCTCCAATAATTTTACCGAATTACCTTCGCCATCACGCAATTCGTAAACCGGTGGTGTATTAGCATCACTCCACGATGAGATATAATATTTAAATCCTGTTATGAATTCGGCATCGTTAAAGCCCGTCATGGTGCTCATTCGCTTTTTATTCTTCCCATCAATTTTTACTGAATACACATCGCGGTTAATTACCCCGTTTTCGGTAGAGGTATAATATACGTTCCTTGTTTTTGGATCGTATCCTTTAAATGCTATCACATCCCATGGTCCACTGGTGATCTGTTTCACTAATTTTCCCGTAAGATCATAATGATATAAATGATTGTACTCATCGCGCTCGCTTGAAATAATAAATCCTTTATCGCTCACAAACGTCAGATCATCGGTGATATCCACATACGTTTTTGCTGAATCGACATACGTTACTTTTGCCGACCCATTTTTTGCATCTACAAAAAGTAGTTCCAATTTATTTTGTAAACGATTTAAACGTTGCACCGAAAGAATTCCATCGTTATTTGTGAATTGTAAACGTGGAATATAAATATCTGTATTCTCTCCAAGATCAACTTTCACTGTTGCATTAGCTGAAACAGAATTTGCATCAAATATATGACACGTAACTATCGAATTATCTTCGCCTGCTTTTGGATATTTATAAGTGTATTTATCGGGATATAATTCGCCCTTATAATAATTCAACGTAAAATCCTTCACGTTTGTTTCATCAAATTTTACATAAGCCAAATATTGCGAATTATTACTCCAACAAAAATAATCGGCTTTGCTAAATTCCTCTTCATACACCCAATCGCCCCAGCCATTCTTGATCTTATTCATACTCCCGTCTTTTGTTACAGCTATTTCTTTAAGCGTTACAAGATCCTTGATGTATAAATTATTATCTCTTACAAAAGCGATCTTTTTTCCATCGGGCGAAAATGCAGGGAACATTATTTTTCCGCTTTCACACACAGGGATAGTTGTTTTTGCTTTTATATCAAACACATAATAATCTGCTTTACCTGAGCGCCGATAAATTGGTTCGAAATTTTCGGTGAAAAGTAATTTATGTTCATCTGGACTAAATTGATAATTCGAGATCTCAATTGATCTTTCTTTGTATTTTACATCTTTTGCACTTACAAGATCACCAACTTTAGTACCATTTTTTATAAGGAATTTCGAGATCTCATAATAGCCGTCCTTTTCAATTACATCGGTATAACTTAAACCATCTTGCATGGCGTTGAATCCTTGAATACCTTTTGCGCCGTAGGTACTTTTCGACCAAATATCTTCCAGGGTTATACGTTGCGACCGCACATTAAATGTTAGTAAGAGAACCGGAATAAGCAGAAACTTTTTCATGCGTTTTTCGTTATAATTAGTAATTAGTTAACACTATTATTCAAAGCCAAAGCATTTGCCTTAGGCCCTTATTTTTACCGTGTGAATATAGCTATTTACCCGTAAAATTGATAGTTTTACTCAATATTTGCAAGAAATATGAACAATTACTACCCTTTTAGAAAATAAAATTGTTAGATTAGTAGAAAAATAAGAACCATGCAAAAATATCGCGCTGTAATTATAGATGACGAAGAGGATAGCCGCAGCAATACCAAGAGTATGCTCGAGAATTATTGTCCCGAAATTGAGGTTGTTGGCGAAGCTGCCAATGGAATGGATGGCAAGGTAAAGATCCAGGAATTAAAACCTCACGTTGTTTTTTTGGACATTAATATGCCAGGAATGAATGGTTTCCAAATGTTGGAAGGTATTTATAACCGTGATTTTTGCGTGATATTTTTAACTGCCTATAGCGAGCACGGAATTACAGCCGTAAAAGCAGGCGCCGTTGATTATCTTTTAAAACCTTTAATGCTAAGCGAATTGCAAGGTGCCATTAGAAAAGTGGTACAACATTACGAAACGGTTGGTAAAGGTGGTCCGGGTAAATCGGAAAAAGATAAGAACCTTGTATTGATCAATCACAGTAAAGGATTTACCCTTGTAGATTATAAAGATATTGTTTGGTTAGAGGCCAGCGATAATTATACCAATTTATTTTTAGTGGGCGGTAAAAAAATAGTGGCCAGCAAAACTTTAAAAGAGTTTGAAACTATTTTACCCGATACCATTTTCTTCCGCATTCATCGTTCGGCTTTAATAAATGTAGCTTTCGTAAAAGAATACAGTCACAACGAAGGTGGCGTTATTTTAAGCGATGGAACTCATGTTACCGTTAGTAAAGCAAGAATACACGAGTTTGCAGATTTTATTAAATCGAAATCAGTTTCTCCTAAATAAACGGTGCTCCATATGCCATCAAAAAAGGTTTTTTGGCTATGCGTAGTTGTACTCATCAGCCAAATTTACCGTTCGCAAAACCTTAATTTCAATTACTATAAAGTTGGGACCGAAGAAGGCATGAACAGCCTCAACGTTTTTAATTTGCAGCAAGATTCTAATGGCTTGATGCATGTAACAACGGATAATGGGGTTTATATTTATAACGGTTATAGCTTTACACTGGTAAAGGACGATCTTTCAAATAACCCGACCATCATTTCTTCTTTCATAAAAGATAATTCTACCATTTATCTATCAACGAACGAAAATGGAATTACGGAACTTAATTACAAACAGCGGAAACAAAAGCAAATTGGTCCGCGAAAACTAAACAGTTCGATCGACCAGATCATTACAGCTGAAAACTATATGTACATTTTGAGTTCTACTATACGTTTACAGATAATTGATCTCAAAACGAATGAACTCATAGTTGACGCGATCAAGGAAAAAGATAAAAACAATCAAGCTCACTGTATTTATAAAACGAAGGATGGCAGAGTATTAGTTGGAAGAAGTGATGGTTTGTATGAAATGCAAGGAACTACTCCAAAAAAATTAGACCTTATAAAAAACCTTCCGGCCTATTCTCTTGCCGAGAATACTAAAGGCGAATTACTTATTGGCTCAGCATCCAAGATCTTTTTTGCAAAGGATAATAAATTATTAAAAGAAATTGTGCCTTTATACAAAACAACAACATTCTCTATGGGTGGCGAGAAAAGCATCAATAAAATGGTTTGTGATAATTTCGGACGCATTTGGTTCTCATCGGCGCCCAATCAAAATATTTATGTTTATTATAATGGAGTTACGCATGATATATTCAATGAATTGAACATTACTCCTCTTTTGATCTCGTGTATTTATAAAGATCAGGAAGAGAATATTTGGATAGGAACAATGGAAGATGGGGTTTACGTGATACAAAATTCTTTTTTTACGAATGTATCCATCAACCCCGACAATAAACCTTTGAGTGTAAATAAAATTCACTTTAAGAATGATCTTATTTTTACAGCTACCAGCAATGGATTTTATGCATACAACTTTGTGCTGAATGAAGTAAAGACCATTTCGGCACCGGATAATTTTTTGAATCCTGTGTTTGACATCAACGATGTTGGAAATACGATCTACTATACCAAACGCAGCCAATTCGATCTTTCCGGAAGTCTCATCTTATCTGGAAGTAATTCTTATAAATTCAAACCCATTTACGGTAAACTTGTATATAAATTACCTAATGGAAATTTAGTTCTTAGCGATTGGATGGCCAATGTGCTTTTAACCAATAGCGATGGATCAAAAACATTGGATACGCTTATTTCATTTCCCGATTTTTCTCAAAATGTTGCTTCCGTTTATTCGCATGGCGATTCACTTCTTATTGCAACAAATAAAGGATTATATCTATCGCGATTCAAATCAAAGCAATATACTTCCACCGGAAAGAATCCTGATAAAAAAGTTAATCACATAAGTGTTATAGGTGGGCAATTGGTTGTTTGTCACGAGGACGGAATTGAATTCCTAAATACCGGCGAAGAAATAAAAAAGCTTGGAAGTAAGCCACTCAACGGCGTAAAAAAGATCCGCGAAATGAACGATATGATCTGGATTATTACTGCCGACGGATTATTTATTTGCGATAAAAATTTAAATCCGGTTAAGATCTATAACCGTTCTAATGGCGTATCCTCGAGTTCTATTAACGATATCTCATTTAATGAGCGTTACACATGTATTTCAAGCTCTAAAGGAATTTCCTTTGCGTTAACTAATGATATCATTCAACATTCAAATACGCTTAATGCAGTTACCATTGATATGGTTAAGATCAATGAGCGTAATAATTACTATGATGGAAAAACCATTGCCTTAGGCGCGAACGATAACGATGTTACTGTATTCTTTAATAGCCCTTATTATAACAGCTATCGCTACAAACAATATTACCGTTATAAATTAGATAATAATAATTGGGCACCATTGGAAAATACAGCGTTTAATATTCCTGCGTTGGCTGGTGGTATAACTCATAAAATCATCATTGAAGCTTCGACCGATAATATCAATTGGAGTGCTCCAACAGTTATTGAATTTAAAAAAGAAGAAAAATTCACTGAGTCAAGATACTCTTACATTATTATCATTGGGCTTGCAACCCTCATTGCTACGTTAATAAGCTATTTATTAATTAAACGTGTCAAAAGAAGAGCTATGAAGCGGATCGCCGATGAACAACAAGTAAATCTTTTGAAACATCAAGCTATGAATTCGCTGTTGAGTCCGCATTTTATTTTTAATTCCTTAACCTCCATTCAAAATTATATTAACTCCAATAATAGTTTAAAAGCAAGCGAATACCTCGCTAAATTCTCGCGCTTAATTAGAATGATCATTGAAAAAGCGGCTCAGAGTGAAATTTTATTAAAGGACGAGATCACACGTTTAACTTATTATTTGGAATTAGAAAAAGAGCGTTTCAAAAATAAATTTGATTATAAAATTACGGTGGACGAAAAATTGGATGTGAATACAGTTGCTATTCCAAACATGATCATTCAACCGCATGCCGAAAATTGTATCATCCATGGCATTTTACCAAAATTAGAGCATGGTAAACTGGATATTACATTCACAAAAACTGAAAAAGGAAAATTACTGATCACTATAGAAGATGATGGTATTGGTTTAATAAAAGCAAAAGAGCATTCAAAAACGGGACATAAGAGTTTAGGAACAGCCACCATTAAAAATATTTTGGAGCTTAATTCTAAATTAACGGGTAAAACACAAGTAGTAACTATGGTAGATAAATCAACATTAGGGGATGGCAAGAACGGCACCATTATTACATTGGAGCTGGAATTATGAAGACAGAAGGGCTAATAATTTCGATATATTCCCAAAAAACCTAAGTACGAATTTTGTAAATTAGCAAGAATAGGAAAGAAACTCACATATATATTTATTGTTTTGGCAAGCTTTGCGTTTGGCCAGAGAGGTTATTTTCCTGATACAACGGGTGCCTGTATTGGCGATAGCATTTATTTAAATCTTCCTAACTCCATTGACAAAAAAGCAAAGATCACTTGGATAACGCCAAAAAATATTGAATACAATACCAAGCGCATTAACGCCAGCAAACATACCGGTAAATATATTGTTACTGTAACTGAAGGCACAAAAACAACCAAGGATAGTACGGTGGTGATGTTCATGCCAAAACCAAATTTTAATATTCGCGATACAACAGTTTGTAAAGGCGTAAGTTTTTTGGTAGATCCAAAAGAATCTAAATACAAATACGTTTGGAATAGTGGCGAAACTTCGCAACGTTTGCGCATTGATAATTCGGGGAAATATTGGGTGACTGCCAATAACAAAGGTTGTATGTATACCGATACGTTTAGAGTAAATGTAGCGCCGGGCGTGCAAGTATCATTTCAAAATGAGATAACGTTTTGTTTAAGTGACGAGCAAAAACCTTTGAGTGTGAAAATTCCTGCGGGCACAAAAGTATTATGGAACACAGGCGCAACAACCAATTCCATTAACGCCACCAAAGAAGGAAAATACTGGGTAAAAACCGAAAGCAAAGTTTGTGGCACGCGATTGGATAGTGTAAAAGTAATTTTAAAGGCCTGCGATTGCGAAATGATGATCCCGAATTCATTTACACCAAACGAGGATAACAAGAACGATTATTTTTATCCGGTACTGCAATGCGATTATAGTTTTTACGCATTTACCATTTTCGATAAATGGGGAAATCAAATTTATACCACCAATAGCATTAATGGTAAATGGGACGGACGCTTTAAGGGTAACTTTTGCGAAGAGGATATTTACGTGTACAAAATAGAAAGTACCGAGAAGGGTACGGAAAAAAAGGTGATCAGGAGTGGTAGGGTGAGTTTGATAAGGTAACAAACAAATTTCAAATAAATTTCTTATTTTTATATAAGAACCAAATCGGTCTTTCATGAAAAAATATTTTGCACTTCTTTGTTTCTTATTCTTCATCAAACTTTCGTTCGGTCAGATCGACTCTGCAGACTATAAAGATCATTGTCTTTATTTATATAAGACCGAAGATGATTATTTCAATAAAAAAAGAGTTTACAGAGGGCAATATATAGAGTCGCCAAATTTAAAGGTGATCAAATACAAAACTGCTAGCGGTAAAAAAAAGGAATTGAAACTTGAAGATTCTTGCGCGTATTATTTTGGTTACGAAGTAGGCGGTGACATTCAAATACGTCCGGATAAGAACCCGGGAAATTCTACGTATTATTCTTTTGGCGGTGGTACTAAAGACTTTTACTGTGTAGTTTACGGCACTTTACCGAATTACGATAAAAAGGGCTATTTATTAGGGCTCACTGCGCCAACCAATATCTTCCATATTTATTTTGTTGATAGAGTAAATAAATTATACATGGTTCAGCTTCCTGAGTTTTTAAAATCGAATCCAAAATTACTGGAGCAATTCAAAGCCGAAAAAGCAAAAATGAGTAAGCAAAATTGGGAACGGAATAATTTAGTTGTTTCGATAAAGTATCTTAAGTTGTTTATTGGGGAGAGGAAGTAAAGGTCTCATTGGGGTGTTCTCACTATATTCATCATTGGTGATCCAGGAGTTTTGCACTTTATTCTAATTTTTTGTAAATTTGCTTATATAATACATATCATGACTGCAACCGCTTTAAAAAAACAATTCGACAATTATCTTCCATTATTATCATCAAAACAGCAAGAATTACTTCTTGAAATGGTAAAAAGTTTTTTAAACGTTGATAAAGGCACCAAACGTATCACCAAAAAACAATACAACAAAGAAATTAACGATGCTGTTGCAAGTATCGAAAAAGGAAATGGGGTAAGTCATAAAGATGTTCTTAAGGAATTGTCTAAATGGTGAAGCCTTTGTCTTTTAAATTGATCTGGAACCGAAAAGCATTAGATCATTTCAAAGAAATACTAGATCATCTCTCCAAAAAAAGCGATCAGGCTCCGGTGATCGTAAAGCAAGAGATCTTAACAAGGCTAGATCTCATAAAAACAAATCCTCTCATTTGCGAACAAGACAAATTAAAAGATCCTTCAAATAAAAGAGTATAGAGCTTTTGTTGTGTTTATTTACAGGGTAACCTATCAAATAAAAGTAGACAAACAGGAAATTCGAGTTCTTAGAATAAGGCACACTAGCAGAGAACCTTTAGGTTATTGATCTTTATCCTTCTTATAAACATAATTGATCGTTATAGCATTATCCTCACGTTCATTCCCTGATGTAGGAAAATCTTCATCTTCCTTCTCATCTTCCCAATCAAACTTTCGGGGTTGCGGGCCTTCTTTGCGATAATTAAATGCGGTAAGCAATCCTGCAATGGCGCCGAATAGATGTCCCTCCCAACTAATTTCTTCTTTTAATGGAAAAATTCCCCACATAATGCTGCCGTATAAAAAAACAACGAGTGCCGAAACAACCATTAAGCGCAAATGTTTACGAAAAACACCGCTGAAAAATAAAAATGTTGCTAAGCCATAAATTAATGTGCTCGCGCCAATATGGTAAATGGGATGATACTCATTATTTCTTCCTCCTATCCACAACCAAATTCCGCTAACGATCCAGATCCAAATAAAAGCAGGTTTCGCAATTTTTTTGTACCAAAAGAATAACATCATTCCCAAAATAAGAATCGGTAAACTGTTAGAAGCAATATGATCTAAACCTCCATGAATAAAAACCGACAAAAAAATTCCTTTTATACCTTCTAATGTTCGGGGAAGTACACCGTAAATTGCTTGGTTATCATTAGTGCTATACCCGTATAAAAAAACGGTCCAAATGATCGCTAAAAATAATAAGGGCCATTTGGAAATACTGAATAGTTTTTTTGCGAGGTAATTCTTCACTTAATAAATTTAATCAATAAGAGTATAGCAAGGATTCGGCCAAGGAGGATTTGGTGACAGAGTGGCATGCTTTGAGGACAATTAATCCATTTTAACCACAGAGGCCCTCGGCTTCACAGAGGTAGGCACGGAGGATCATGGAGGATCACCAGTACCCAAAAACAAAAAAGAAAGCTCCGCTTTCTTTCTCTGTGTTCCTCTGTGCCTACCTCTATGTACTCCGTGGTTAAAAAAACCTACATTTATTTCACCGGCAACATCAATCGTGTTAACCATTGCTTTTTATCAGGCTGAGTGGATCCATCGGTAATATAAAATTCGCGCATGGGGCCTATGTGCTCTAATTTATTTTTTTTGCAATATTCGCTGATCTCACTGTAGGCGTTGAACAATCCGTTCGGGTCGCCATAATAATTATAAACTAACATATTGCCTTCTTCTAAAACAACCAACCTACTGTTCTTTGGCTGAATTTTTGGCATTTGCTCTATAGGAACTACGCATTCGAAAATAAAATTTGCAGTATCGTTATTATAATAAATTGCTCCGGGTGCGCCGTTGATCTTGGCTTTTATAAAAGCAATATCCTTATTTACTGTTTCATAACCTTTGGTCATTTTTTCGGTAACATGATACATATTGCACGAATCCATTTTAGTTACCGTAAGCATTTCGGGTACAAAAAATATTCCTAACATACCTTTTGCATCGGTTAGATCTTTTGGATCTTTAACTGCCAAATGTTTTGCTTCTACGGTGTACGACGAATCATTTTTATCTTTTTGCTTTATACCATACGTATCATCCGGTCCGCACGACACAATCACAATACAACAAATACTGTATACTAATTTTTTCATTAATTTGTTTTGCCTGGATAAACTTTTAATGCTTCTGCTAAACAAACAAGCGCATTTTTAAGATCTGTTCTATTTAAAACATACGCTATTCGCACTTCATTTGAACCCGCACCGGGTGTAGAATAAAATCCCGTGGCAGGAGCAAGCATCACTGTTTGTTTATTATAATTAAATTCTTCTAATAACCACTGACAAAACTTATCGGCATTATCAATTGGTAATTTGGCAATGCAATAAAACGCACCACTTGGTTTTGGACAAAACACACCCGGAATTTTATTGATGGCTTCAATTACAAAATCTCTTCGTGCAATATATTCTGTTTTTACTTCTTCAAAATAACTTTTTGGTGTATCTAAAGCAGCCTCTGCTCCTATTTGTCCGTAACTTGGCGGACTCAAACGCGCTTGTGCAAATTTCAGTGCGGCTGTCATTATTTCTTTGTTCTTGCTTATCATAGCGCCAATACGCGCACCGCAAGCACTATAACGTTTACTGATAGAATCTAATAAGATCACATTATTTTCGATGCCTTGTAAATGCATCACGCTAATGTATTCTTTTCCGTCGTAACAAAATTCGCGGTACACTTCATCGCTCAATAAAAAAAGATCGTATTTCAATACCAATTCTCGCAAAGCATTCAATTCTTCTTTAGAATACAAATAACCTGTAGGATTTCCCGGATTACAGATCATGATGCCTTTTGTTTTTGGCGTAATAAGTTTTTCGAACTCACTTATTGGAGGTAATGCAAAACCGCTGTCAATAAAACTGCGAATAGGAATTACTTTAACATCGGCTGCCGTAGAAAATCCATTATAATTGGCATAAAATGGTTCGGGAATAATAACTTCATCACCAGGATTAAAACAGGTCATCATTGCAATAGAAATGGCTTCGCTTCCTCCACACGTAATGATCACTTCCGAAGCATCAATATTGATATTATATTCTTTATAATAATTACATAATTTTTTACGATAACTTTCGTTACCCGCACTGTGCGAATACTCAAGCACCTTTATATCAGCGTTCTTAATAGCGTTAATGAAAGTAGGCGGAGTTTCAATATCAGGCTGGCCAATATTTAAATGGTAGATCTTAATCCCTTTTTTCTTGGCCGCATCGGCAAAGGGTACCAGTTTGCGAATTGGCGATGAAGGCATGGTGTTGGCCTTTGTGGAGATCTTTGGCATGGCTTGTTGATTAAAAAAACAGTAAAGATAAGCAAAATTTATTGGGAATTTTTGTAGTTATTAACAGCCTAGATACATCAAAAATGCCTTATATTTGACGGTTACATTTTTTTATGGCAGGTGAACCAAAAAGCTTAGTAGAACAACGCAAACTTTATCCCTTTCAGGAAGATGCAGTGAATACCATTTTTGGGAAACTGGTAAGTATGCCCTCAAATGCCAACCTGCTTTTTCAATTACCTACGGGTGGTGGTAAGACCATTATTTTTAGCGAGATCGCCAGGCGTTATATAAAGCAATTCAATAAAAAGATCCTTATTCTTACGCATAGAATAGAATTGAGTCGTCAAACTAATGATGTACTTACCGAATTAGGTATTTCCAATAAGGTTATTAATAGTGAAGTAAAATCATTGCCATCACAAACAGAATTTCAAAGTTTTACTGCTTTAGTGGAAACATTGAATAACCGTTTGCAAGAGAATGATCAATTTTTGGAAGATATTGGATTGGTAATTGTGGATGAGGCGCATAATAATTCGTTCCGCAAGATCTTCCATTATTTTAGTGATGTAAATATTTTAGGAGTTACCGCAACGCCTTTAAGCAGCAATAAAAAATTACCGCTTTATCAAACTTACAATGATCTTATCATTGGAGAAAGTATTGCAACGCTTATTGAAAAAGGCTATTTGTGCGAAGGTGTAACATTTTCGTATGATGTGAATTTAAGTTCGCTTCGTGTTGGTAATAATGGTGAATTTACAGTTGGCTCGCACGAATTATTGTATACGCAAGCCATTATGCAAAGTAAATTGGTGGAGGCTTATGAAGAAGTTGGTAAGGGCACAAAAACATTGATCTTTAATGCCGGTATTCTTACCAGCAGAGCTATTTACGAAACCTTTAAAAAGAAAGGTTATCCTGTAAAACATTTAGATAGTACATTCAGCGATAAAGAACGCGCCGATACATTAGAATGGTTCCGCAATACCAAAGATGGTATTTTAACGTCGGTGAGTATCTTAACTACAGGATTTGATGAACCGGAAGTAGAAACCATTATGTTGAATCGCGCTACAAAATCGTTAACGCTTTATCATCAAATGATCGGTCGTGG
Source organism: Sphingobacteriaceae bacterium (assembly GCA_023251775.1). Classification (GTDB taxonomy): domain Bacteria; phylum Bacteroidota; class Bacteroidia; order B-17B0; family Aurantibacillaceae; genus Aurantibacillus. Next base: position 15,169 of record JAHEYC010000019.1, read on the forward strand.
CAGTCGTGTTTTACCAAACAAAAAACAATTCAAGATAATTGATCTTGGAAATAATTCGCGCCGTTTTAATTTATGGCAATATCCTATTGATTGGAAACACGTTTTTGCAGCGCCACATTTATATTTAGAGCATCGTTACAAAGATGAATGGGATTATGAATTGGAGAACGATTATGATCTGCCTGCAGAAATAAAAGAACGCTTTTTGAATTCGAGTGCAGAGTCTTTCATTATTCGCGATAAATATTTATTGGCTTTACGTAAAGGGATAAAACCCGGAACTGTATTGGATGATAGTTTAGAAGATCACTTTAACCGAATAAAAGATAATGCCTCCGAATATGCCGAAGCAATGGAATTATATAATTTACTTACCGAAGAAATGAAATACCGCATCAAACAATTTGGAAGATGCATTAATGCCACAAATAATTATAACGATTGGCAATTCCAGAATTATAGCAGTAAACTACGTCGTAAATTAGGGAATTTCTTTGTAGAATAATGTACACACGACTCATTTATAAATTATCAGGTTGGCTTTCGCTTATTATTGGTTTAGTGTGCACCTTAAGCATTTACCAAATAAGATATGTGTATTACGGTGTGATGTTAGCCATTTTAGGATTTATTTTTGCGGGCATCAATATCTTTCTGAATCAAAAATTTGAATTTGATGACGTAAAATGGCCAAAAGGTTATATTGGGATGTTACTTTCTTCTATTCCTATATTATTCCTTCTTTTCGTAATTTTAAAATTTAAACGATAAATAGGAGCCTTCAAAAAAATATCCATTGCGGAATTGCGCACAATGATAGCGGTAAAGAACGACCGCAAGCTGTCGAAGTTCAATCGCTTTATGTTATGGATCAATTATTTTGTTGTTGTAGCACTTATTGCTGCGTGTTTTGCTAAATATATATCACCGTTAATTTTTTGGCCAATTGCATTCGCCGGTTTAGCTTTTCCTTTCATTTTTTTATTCAATTTAGCTTTTGCATTATATTGGCTGGCACAATTCAGAAGGGCTTTTATGATATCACTTGCCGTAAGCGTTTTTGCTTATCCTACTGCAAAAAAATATATACAATTTAATAATTCGGAAGGAAGCACTGTAAAAAGTTTTAAGATCACGTCGTATAACAGCATGTTGTTTGACCTTTACAATTGGCGACATAATAAAGAAACCCGCGAAAAGATATTTGGGAATTTAGCGGATATAGATTCGGATATTATTTGTCTGCAAGAATTTTATACCTCCGAAGAAGAAGGTGATTTCAATAATATAGATTCGCTCACAAAACTTTTGAATATGCCGAATTACCATGCGGAATACACTACTACACTTCGCCAATATGATCATTGGGGAATTGCCACATTTAGCAGGTTTCCAATTGTGAACAGAGGAAAGATCATTTTTCAGACGCGAAGTAATAATATGTGTATTTATACCGATGTGGTGATACGAAAAGATACAGTTAGAATTTACAATTTGCATTTACAATCGATAAGCTTTAGCAAAAAGGATAATAAATTTTTGGAAGATATTAAAAACGGGACCGAAAGTGAAGAAGATATTGAAAAAAGCAAGAATGTATTGCGTCGTTTAAAACGCGCTTTCACCAAACGCGCAAAGCAAGTGGAAGCTATAAAGACACATATGTCCACTTGCAAATACAAGATCATTTTATGCGGCGATTTTAATGATACCGCTGCTTCATACGCCTATAAGCAATTAAGCGAAAAACTTAATGATGCCTTTATTGAAAAAGGCTCAGGCTTTGGAAGAACATATGCCGGCGAATGGCCTCAGTTTAGAATAGATTATATTTTATTTGGCGAACAATTAGGCTGCGACCGCTTTACCAGGGCCGAAGAGACCTTTACCGACCATTTTCCTATTACGGCGCATCTCTATTTAAAATGATCGCATTTCAAATTCTTCTACAAAAATTTTAATGTAAGGAATAGGTCGCTATTTTTTTACTGCAGTTGAATGCTCTTTTTACCAAACTGCCACGCCCGGGACAGAGGCGATAGCCCAACGAAGTAAAGCATTAGTGCCGCAACGTGGCACGGCAAAAGTCCAGTGGACTTTTGAGCGAGCTCGTGCGTAAGCTTGCCCCTAAGGGCAAAAGACCCCGCACACGTTAGCGAGGAAATGTGCGGTGGCGCGGCACTTATGCTTTACGAGTTGGCTAAAGCCGAAGGCCCGATAAGGCGCATACTAATAAATGAAAAAACACTTGTTGAACGTTAACTTAATAGATGTGGATAATTTTTGTTTCGTAAGATGCTTTAGCAACCAAAGAATTTTTACATTTAAACAAAATTAAACCCTATGAAAAAGATCATTGCATTAATTGCCATTTTTGGCATCGTTTTAAGTTCGTGTAACGGAAGATACACTATTGCCAAACGTAAATACAACAAAGGATTTTATGTGAGTAAAAGCGGTAACTCAAGCACAAAACCGGCAGTAGCTCATACAAAAGCAACAAAAATTAGCGCACCTGAAGAAAAAGTGGAGACTGTTGTGATCGCAAAAGAAAAAACAATAGACATAGCTCCATTAAAAACAGTTTCACAACCTTTAATGAATGAGCAAGTGCCACAAATTAAAAATTCGGCTCACGGTGTTGCCATTGCATCTACTTCAAGAAATAATTACACGCCAACAAGCGAAATAAAACCAGTAAAGATCAATAGCTCTAAATCAAATTCGACTAAAAAAGGAAGTGACAGTAACCTTATTCTTATGGTGATCTTATGTTTTTTATGGTTCTTTAATCTCATTGCTGTTCATATGCATGATGGGGGTATAACCACTAATTTTTGGATAACTTTATTGCTCGACTTTACCTTTATTGGAGGAGTTATCTTCTCTTTGTTAGTGGTATTGGATGTAATTGACCTTGCTTAACACTAATAAGACCAATATTTTACAATTTTAACAGATTTTCTATCATATTAATCATTAACTTTAGCCTACAAATTCAATCTAAAACTAAAACACACATGAAAAAAGTATTATTAGCATTAGCACTTACAGGTTTATTAGCCGGTACTGCAGTAGCAAACACTAAAGGTGACGATAAAGACAAAACAAAAGCAAAAAAAGAATGTTGCAAAAAAAGTGGCGATTCTAAAGCTTGTGCAGGTGACAAAAAAGAAACTTGTGCAAAAGGCGAAAAATCTACGTGTTGCAAAAAGAAAGCAGAAGCAAGTACTGCAACTGCAGCAGCTGATACTAAAGCAGAACAACCTAAAAAATAATAAAGTTTAATTTTTTTAGAGGCTGTCAATTTAATTGGCAGCCTTTTTTATTATCCTTACCTTTGGCAAGCGAGTGTTTTTGCCACGAATTTCACGAATTTGCACTAATCTGGGTTTAGAAAAATTACACTAAACTGTGTGTAAACATTTATGTTGAATAAACACAGATTAGTGAAAATTAGTGTAAGTCGTGGCTAAAAAAATGTGAGCAGCGTAGCTGCGAAATTATTTAGATAAAATCTATGCCGGAAACGCAAGAACATAAAGCAATATTGGATTCGAACATCCTACCCGAACTAAAAGAAATTGCGCATAAGGTTTTCTCCGGAAAGCGCATTTCGTTTGAGGATGGCGTTAACTTATACAAGCATGGTTCATTAGGTTTTGTAGGAAGTTTGGCGGATCATATTCGCAAACAAAAAAATGGCGAGCATGTATTCTTCAATCATAATTTTCATGTGGAGCCAACTAATGTTTGTGTTTACTCCTGCTCCTTTTGCTCTTACTCGCGCTTGATAAAAAATCGTGAGCAAGGTTGGGAGTTAAGTGTTGATCAAATACTCGATATCATAAAAAAATACGATGATCAACCTGTTACCGAAGTGCATATTACAGGAGGAGTTGTTCCAAAACAAGATCTTGCTTTTTATAGCGAATTATTTAAACGTATTAAACAACACCGACCATCGCTTCACATCAAAGCATTAACACCGGTGGAGTTTCATTATATCTTTAAAAAAGCAAAACTTACTTACGAAGAAGGATTAAAAGTTTTTAAAGAAGCAGGATTGGATAGCATTCCCGGCGGCGGTGCCGAAATATTTGATAAAGATATTCGCGATCAAATTGCAGGAGGAAAATGCACAACGGAAGAATGGTTGCAATTACACGAGATCTGGCATAAAATGGGACATCATTCGAATGCAACCATGTTGTATGGACATATTGAAACCTTTGAGCACAGAGTTGATCACATGAACCGTTTGCGGGAATTACAAGATAGAACAAATGGTTTCAATGCATTTATTCCTTTAAAATTTAGGAATAAGGATAATCAAATGTCGCACGTACCTGAAGTAAGTATTATTGAAGATCTTAGAAATTACGCCATCAGCCGAATTTACCTTGATAATTTTATGCATATAAAAGCTTATTGGGCCATGATAGGAAGAAGCACAGCGCAATTGGCACTAAAATTTGGCGCCGATGACCTAGATGGAACCATTGATGATACCACCAAAATATACAGCATGGCAGGATCGGAAGAACAAAATCCTAAATTAACTACGCAACAATTGGTTGATCTTATAAAGGCAGTTGGAAGAACGCCTGTAGAAAGAGATACACTTTACAATGTTGTGAAAGCCTATTAATAAAATCATACTTATGAAAAAGATCATTTTTTGTTTATTGATGCTTAACGCCTATTCCATTTTTGCACAAGATTCGCTCGTACCGCAAAAAGACACCTCCTGGAAGATCCATGGTTTTTTAGGATTAACTGCGAGTCAAACTTCGCTTAATCATTGGCAAGGTGGCGGACAAAATAGTATAGCTCTTAATACCCTTTTTAATTTTGAAGCTAATTATGCAAAGGATAAAACCTCTTGGGTAAACAAAATAGATGCGCAATATGGATTAATAAAATTAGGAAGTTCGAAATTAGCTGTAAACCCAAAATTGTTTCGCAAAAATACCGATCAGTTATTTGCCATGTCGAAGTTTAATTTGGATGCATGGAATAAATATTGGTTCTATACTTTAGTTGCCGATTTTAGATCACAATTTGCACCGGGTTATAATTATGAAAATGATACTATTTCCGGAAAAGCAACATCTGATCTTACATCACCTGTTTACATTCAATTAGCTCTTGGTTTTGATATAAAGCCAACAAAATACTTTAGTATCACCATGGCACCCTTAGCAGGTAAGATCACCCATGTAGATCGACAATATTTGGCGGATGAAGGCGCTTATGGTGTTGAACCCGCGGTTTACAACGATAGTACGGGCGCGCTGATCAAGAAAGGTAAAAAAACACGTTATGAGTTTGGAGGAAGGATAACACTTAAATTTAAAAAAGAAATTACCAAAAATGTAAGTTGGGATTCTTATCTCGATCTATTCTCAAATTACAATCATAATCCGGGCAATATTGATATGGTGTTCAATAATTTCATCATTTTTAAAGTAAATAAATTATTTACATTCAATATCAATAGCCAAATGATATACGACGACGATATTATTATTAAAGAAGGTCAACAGGCCGACGGATCGTATAAAGTTAATGGTCCGCGCCTACAAGCCCTTACCACTCTTTCGTTCGGCTTTGGATATAAATTTTAATTTCTCCAATAAAAACCATACCTTAAACCTTGCGCTATAAAATGAAACTAACAAGGTTAACATACTTAATTGCTTTTGTAAGCTTGAACTTTTTTTGTAACGCACAATCTACCGAACCTGTTTTTATTTTTAAACCTGTATTGGGAATGACCGCTTGTCAAATTCATGGTGATAATGCAAGTGGTTATAATAAACCAGGACTTACCGGAGGCATCATGGTAAATTCTCGTTTATCAAAAAAATTGTCGCTCGACCTCGGTATCATATACAGTCAAAAAGGCGCATGGAAAAATCAAAACCCTAAGAATGGTGATTATACTTTTTTTAGAATAAACATTGATTATATTGAGCTTCCTCTACTTTTAAATTTGAAAGCCAATTCAAAATATTTTATTACTCTTGGTCCTTCGCTTGCTTACCTTTTTAATTATAATGTAAATATCAATGGGATCGATTATGGTTATCTTTATCATTTCAATAAATTTGAGTACAGCGTTAATTTTGGATTGGGTAGAAGAATAAAGGGCAAATGGTTAGTGGAAGTTCGAACCAATAATTCATTTTTACCAATTTTAAATTACGGACAAACAGCAAATCTTGTTTTCTATCCAAATCCTGTGGCGCGATTTTTTAATAAGGGATTATACAATAATATTTTGAGCGCCTATATCATTTACGAAATTCATCCAAAAAAGAAAAGTGAGCCAGTTGTCCAATAAAATAATCATCGCCATCACAGGCGCAAGCGGAAGTATTTATGCCAAAGTATTATTGGATAAACTCAGCAAGATACCTCAGCAATACCAAGAGATAGGAATTGTATTAAGCGATAATGCCAAAGAAGTTTGGAAATTAGAATTGGATAATGAGGATTACAAAAATTATCCTTTTAAAATTTGGGGTAAGAGTGATTTTATGGCTCCCTTTGCTTCGGGCTCTGCAAAATATAACATGATGGTTATTTGTCCTTGCAGCATGGGAACATTAGCACGCATTGCCAGCGGCATGAGCAACGACCTTATTACCCGCGCAGCCGATGTAGTATTAAAAGAGCGACGGAAATTAATTTGCGTTACACGCGATACGCCTTTGAGTTTGATCCATATCAATAATATGAGAACCGTAACAGAAGCCGGTGGAATTATTCTCCCCGCTTCTCCTTCCTTTTATTCAAAACCAAAAACCTTCGAAGATCTGGCAGCAACGGTTGCTGATCGCATCATTGATATTTTGGGATTGGAACAGCAGAGTTATCGGTGGAATGATAAATAATGTTGAAACCAACATGTCGCCCCTACGGGGCTTTAAAAAATAAACAAACTTTGTTTCTACCAATATGTCGTCCCTACGGGACTCAACCATATTGCGAAATTTTAAAATATATTTCCTAACGCTATATACTTTGGCTAAGCGGGTCGAAAAGTTTACTCTAACAAAACAGATCACTAACAACGATATATCGACCCTACGGGACTCTTTAGTTTTTTATTTACAAATGATGATCTTTTAGTCCCGAAGGGACGACATATTGGTAAAACCTAAAATAGAGAAAAAACAAAGCCCCGTAGGGGCGACATATTGGTACATCGTATGTTTTGCGGGACAAAATGTCCCGCTCAACTTGAGAGAAGGCCTACTGCTTTGGTTGAACGGGACATTTTGTCCCGCTAGAAAAAAGATCAAAACGTTTTCCTATACAACATCAACTCCTCTCCTTTCAAAACAATATTCTTTTCGAAAGAGAAGCCCAATCGTTCTAATAATTTTATGGATGGTTCATTAATTCGCATGGTGATGGAATCTAATCCTGGTAATTTTAATTTTTCTTTTGCGAATTCAACAACAGCTACCGAAGATTCGTACGCATATCCTTTTCCGAAGTTCTCAGGTAAAAAAGCATAGCCAATATCCACATTCTCTAAGCCATCGCGTTTTACCAAACCACACATTCCTAAACGTTCCTTTGTACTTTTTGATTCCACAACGTAAAATCCAAAACCATGTTCGGTATAACTTGGTCTTAATCTTCCTTCAATAAATTCTTCTGCTTGTTTTGGATCTTTCACTCGCCGATCACCAATATAACGCAACCATCCCTCTGTATTTAAAAGTTTGATCACAAATTCGCTATCGTTGATGTCAAATTCTCTTAGGATCAAGCGTTCGGTCTCTAATACGTTCATTTTTTGCGGACAAATACACGTGTATAACAGTCATGACACTCATTCTTCAAAATAAGTGTGTCCTTACCTTTAAATTCAAATGAATCGGAAATGATATTTGCTTTAGGATCAGCCTTAGACTTGTAACTAATAATTGAGGTTGGTCCACTTGATAACATACTATTTCCCATGGTAATCGAAAACTTATAGCAATGTACCAGTTTGTTATCTTTCCACTCATTGTAAATACCTTTCTTAGTGAAATCAACTTGCAGTTCGAAATTTTCGGTCTTTGGGTTTGTTATTTGTCCGGCAAATCCTCCCGAGGATTCTATCCATTGCCATTTTCCAATTAATTGATGCGGCACATTTGAGCCTCTTGCAAATCCGATCATAACCTGTGAGTTAATGATCCCAAAAGAAAAAATGAAACTTAATAAAATGTGTATGCGTCGAGTTTTGATCATGCATTGAAATTAAACAAATTTAATCATACTGTTCTAAGTTGCTTTTCTTAAGGACAATTTTCTTTACATTATTCCTTTTAAGCCATCCCCTTACAAGATCATCTGTATCAGGGTAATATTTCACATTAGTGATATAACTTTTTGCTTCCTCCAAATTACTGAAGGTATCCGATTCACCAATAAAACCATAACCTGCAAAATGGCCATTTTCTATAAGCACAAGCGATCGTTCTTCGTTGTTACGTCCTTTATCTACAAGCACAAAATCCGGTTCTTTAAAAATATACTCTTCTAAAATTTCTGTGGTGCGTTTATTATAATCCTGAATTTCCTCTTCCCCATTACAAATGCCATTGCATTTTTTTATTTGATGGTTAAAACATACGGCATCATCACTTGTTAAACCGGCATATCGCATACAAAGTTTATGGTCATCGATCCACGATTCCAATTTTTCGCGCGCGCTTAGATAACTTACAAACGAACAAAGCGCATTTTCCGAATCATCGCTTTCCACAATTTTAAAGCATATGATCTCTTCATCATTCTTGAACCAATCGATACAATGTGTAAAAAGATCGGCTTTGCGCATTCGGTTATATTTTGGTTTGTGTTTTTTTATCTCTTCCGCTTCCATTAATAAAGCTATCAATTCGCTTCCTGCAGGTTTAAAATCGGCTTGGTAAAGATCGTTAAGCATTTTTTTGCTTTTATGCTCTTTGCTATTGAAATGTCCGAGTGCTCGTGTATAAACATTCACGCTTTTCCCAATATAAATGATCTCGTGCTTTTTATTAAAGAAATAATACACCCCGCATTCATCGGGTAATTTATCGAGGATATATTGTTTCATTTTATCAATACGCCTGGTCATAAGTTCCTGCACCCCTTGATTTTTGTATTGGGGATCCATGGTTTTAAGGTGAAGTAACAGATCAAATAACTTGGCGGTGGCCACGGCATCACCTTCGGCTCTGTGTCGCGCTTCGTTCTCAATACCAAGAGAAGAGCATAAAGTGCCAAGGCTATAAGATATCTTGCCCGGGATGAGTTTTCGGCTTAATCTAACGGTACAAAGAGTTTCACGTTTGTATTTAGCACCTAAAGAGGCGAATTCATCTTTAATGAAACTATAATCAAAACCAACATTATGTGCTACAAAAACGCGATTCTCGGTCATCTCCCAGATCTTTTGGGCTATCTCATGGAATTTAGGAGCGCCGGCAACCATATCGTTAGTGATGCCGGTAAGGTTTGTGAAAAATGGTGTGATATTACACTCAGGATCGATGAGTGTGGTAAATTTATCGGTTACCTGCAAACCGTCATGTAAAAGAATGCAAATTTCAGTGATCCTGCCTTTCCTGAATTCGTACTTTCCTCCGCATGTTTCTATGTCGATTATGGCAAACATCGCGTTTTTGTATCTGTAAAGGTATTTAAAAAAGGGTCCAATTGTTTTTTTGTTAGGGTATTTTTACTATATTCGTTATAAATATTTTTAAAATGAAAAAACTTTTACTTCTCACACTTCTTGCGATATCGACCGGTTCTTTTTCGCAAAACACAAAAAAACTTATTGAGATCATTAAGGCAGGCGGCAAAGTTGACTTTGAACTCCTAAAACCAAAAAGTGCTCAAGCGGCAAAAACCAATGCTATTATTCAAAAGATAGATAGCGTTCTTCACTGGGGCTTTAATACTTCTAGTGGCGGATGGTATTCTACTCCTAATAATAAGAGCACTCTATACCTTTATGATGCCAACAATAATAATACCGGTTTTACATCCCAATACTTCTTTTCTTCGTGGATGAATAGTTCAAAGCAAGATATAACCTACAACGCTTCTAATAAAATGACCCAAGACCTTTACTCTACATGGAATGGGAGTTCGTGGGATAACGATTATAATAAGACATATACATACAGTGCTCAGCAAAATCTAACCAATGAATTAGGGGTAGACTGGGTAAGCAGCGCATGGCAAAACGATTGGAAAGCCACCTATACCTACGATGCTAATAACAATATGCTAACAAAAGCAAGAGAAACGTATACGCTTTCGGCATGGGTAAAAGACTATAAGGATATTTACACCTATAATGCGGCTAATTTACCTATCACTTACACTTATCAAACAGGTAATGGCGCTTCGTGGTTAAACAGCAGTAGAGAGACCTATGTTTATGATATGAGCAACAACCCTGTTCTTTTTACATTGGAAACCTGGAGTAATAGTGCATGGGTGAATGATCTTCAGGCTACTTTTACGGTTGTTGCGAGTAATGTTACCGCTATATTAGTACAGACATGGACAGGAAGCACATGGGCCAATGATACAAAAGGAACTATGACCTATAATGCCGCTAATAAGCCTTTGATAGAAACCTATCAAACATGGAGCGGTAGCACCTGGGTAAATGATTATAGATATATACATACTTATGATGCTAATAATAATGAGACCTCACAATCGTATCAAGAATGGCTGAGCGGCACTTGGAAGATCTCGAATTACTATGGAAAGGTTTGGGATGCCAATAACTTTTATTACGTAAATGTTCAAAGATTTTATAATAGTGGCGGCGGACCGGTAAACTATGGAGATAGCGCCATTACCTATTATAAAACCGTAGTTGGTATTAAAGAGAATCTATCTTTAAGTAATCATCTTTCGATCTATCCTAACCCTAGCAAAGGTGTTTTTACCATAGAGAACGCAACAGATATCACTTCAATAAACGTGTATAATACTCAGGGAACTCAGGTGTTTGAGACCAAAATTGAAAGCAGAAATGCTAAGCTTGATCTATCTAATTTACCTTCGGGAATGTATTTTATTAGGGTAAATGAGGGTAATTCGCACATAATTCGCAAGGTTATTATAGAGTAAATACCTCAAAAACTTTTTTCTAACAATTCAGTCAAATATAAATTCGTTGTTCGAACATGTTATTTTAAGGCGTTTCCCCAAGGGAAAACGCCTTTTTTGTTGTGTTTTACTTGGGTAAAATGATGCATCCCCAAGGGCAAAATAGTTGATAACGTTGATTTTAGTTGATAAACTTTTTTTGAACTTTTTTGTTTGTATTGGAGAAATCATATATATTTGCTCACAATAAAGTTCTCACTAATTTAAAAAAACCAAATTATGGCAAAAAAAGCAAAGAAAGCAGCAAAGAAAGTTGCGAAAAAAGGAGGAAAGAAAGCTCCAAAAAAAGCGGCTAAGAAAGCTGCAAAAAAAGCTCCAAAAAAAGCTAAGAAAGCAAAAAAATCTGGCGCAAAGCGTAAAGCAAATCCAGCATTATTAAAGCCTTATCAACCAAGCGCTATCCTTGGTGCAGTAGTAGGTAACAACCCAATTCCTCGCAGTCAAGTTGTGAAAAAAATGTGGGTTTACATCAAAGCACACAAATTACAAGATTCAAAAAATCGTCGTATGATCAACGCTGACGAGAAATTGAAGCCGATCTTCAGTGGCAAGAGTCAAGTATCAATGTTTGAAATGGCAAAACACCTTTCAAAACATTTGAAATAGTAGAAATTTAATTTCTTTGAAAAGGGCGTCGAAAGGTGCCCTTTTTTTTATTTTCCTTAGATCTCGAAGGCTTGTCCCGCTCTTGGGATCACTGATGAGTAACCAAAAGTTTCTTTTATTTTATTCTTCAATCCTTCGGCCCCTGCTTTTTCGCCATGAACAATGAATATATGTTCAGGAGCTTCTTTAAGATCAGACAACCAATGAATCAGCTCCGTTTGATCGGCGTGTGCCGAAAGACCATCTATTTGCGCTATAGTGGCTTTTACAGGAAATAATTTTCCATGCAGTTTTATTTCCTTTGCTCCTTCTAATAATGATCTTCCTCTTGTGCCTTCGCCTTGATATCCTGCCAATAAAATAGTAGCATTAGCATTACCCAAGTACTCCTCAAAATACGTCAGCACCCTTCCACCTGAAGCCATTCCGCTTGCTGCAATAATTATTTTGGCCGACTTATCTTGCGCCACTCTTCCTGTTTCTTCAAGCTTCTTCACCATTTTTATTTCCTTTGTTATTTGAGCGCATTGTTCGGCCGATAGCTTATGCCAATCTTCGTAACGTTTAAATACATCAAGTACACTCACACCCATAGGACTATCCAAATAAATCTGAATTGCAGGTATTTTTCCTTCGTGCTTTAATTGCCACAAATAAAACATTAGCAATTGTGCCCTTTCAACAGCAAAACTTGGAATAATGATTGTTCCCTTCTTTTGCATCGCTAAATTCAAGATCTCAGCTAATTTCTCTTTTGTTCCGGAAGGATGTATGCGATCGCCATAAGTTGATTCAATGACGATAACATTAGCTTTAGTGGGCCTTTGAGGATCTCGGAGTAAAGGATCATCTCCCCGGCCAATGTCGCCCGAAAAAACAATTATCTTTTCACCGATCTTTATTTCTACAAACGTTGCCCCCACAATATGTCCATTGTATCGATACCTAAACGATATTCCCGAAAATAATTCTATCCATTCATCCAACTTTTCCGATCTGAACAAAGGAAAAACAGCCTCTGCTTCCTTTACGGTATAAAGTGGTTTAGCTGGTTTGTGTTTGCTGTATTTATAATGCTCGGCTCTTTCGGCATCTTCTTCCTGTATCCTTGCACTATCGGTTAAAATGAGTTTAGCGATATCAATGGTTGGTTCGGTAGCGTGAATGATCCCTTTAAAACCCTGTTTTACTAATAAAGGCAAATGGCCAACATGATCTAAATGACCATGCGTTAAGATCACATAATCCAACGCAGGAACATCAAAAGGCAATGGTTCCCAATTACGAAGGCGCAATTCTTTTAAACCTTGGAATAAACCACAATCGATAAGTATTTTCTTCCCATCGATCACTATCAAATGCTTTGACCCCGTTACAGTGCCTGCTGCTCCAATAAATTTGATCTTTATTTTTTGCTCTTCCTTCATTTGATCTCCTCACTTTTCTCCTTCACAACGTTTGCTCCACCCAAGGCCAAATTTCGCACTTCGTTGATCACTGCAAGGAGACGATTTCCTTTGATGCCGATCTTTTCCAAAATTTGTTGGTCCTCATTTATATCCTTCGACATTACAATTTTAGCATCGAGCAATCTTTGTTTTTCAATTTTTGATAGAGTGGTTAAGCAGGTTATTGGGTATAGCCCAGAGTTATCGATCAGATCTTTTAATCCCTTTCCTTTAGGATGATCCCAACTCAATAAGGTTAAACCGGCACACGTTCCGTATTTAACCGCATCGCTTGTAAATTTTGTATTGGTAACAACCCATCCTTGATGTGTCATTTTATCGTGCCCGGGCAATGTTTTCCAAAATTTCTCAACGTCTTTGAACCTGGCTTGAATATACAATGGTATTTTCACATCGCTCATAGTTCCGGGTTGATTATGATATTTACACTCGATCATACAATATCTATTATCCTTTTCGGCTATCACATCTATTTCGTGATTTACACATTCGCCCGCAACGATCTGACTTACTTTGGTTATGTATCCTTGATGTTGTAATATCTCTGCCACAAAACTCTCAAATGAATATCCCGAAGGACCAAGTTCCATAATGGCATTTTTAAGTTTGTATTTTGCAGCAACATGTTTTGATCTTTGTTTTAAAAGATGAAAGGCCATTCCGTAGATCTTTTTAGTAGTGATCCCCTCAAATAATTTTGATTTTATTTCTAACAATATCGAATCAATAACATCCTTACTTGCTCCTGATCTTTGCAGTGAGGTTCGAAGTTTTTCTTCCGAAAAAGGAACAACAGCTCCAGAAGTTTTGGTGATAAGTGTTTCTCTTTTCATTTGTACCTATTTATTATGCATGATCGATAAGATCACATTTAATGATCCTTTTTAGTATACTTCGCTTTGTGAAGCTGAACGGCTTCCTCAATGGAATGTGAAGCCGATAATGTTTTTTCTTTTTTTGCCATTTCGGCTAATGTAGAGTAATAACTGCTTAGGATCGAGATCTCTTGTTCGTTAAGATTCTCAACATCTATTAAGCGATTGCTTGGTCCGTTAAGCGCCGCTACTAATTCATTTAATTTAAGATGCACAGCTCTCGAATCTTTGTTTTGCATTCTTTGGATAAGGAACACCATTAAAAAAGTTACAATTGTGGTGCCGGTATTGATCACCAATTGCCATGTGTCTGAAAATTTAAAATACGGCCCTGTAATAAGCCACACGATAATAATAAAAAAGGCAACCATAAATGCCGCGGTTGAACCGCTAAACGTTGTTGCTTTATGCGCCAAGGTTTCGAAGAGATTGTTTTTTGTTTTCATGTTATCTAATTATTATTTTTAATTTTTATTTACGTTCGCCAAGCCAAGTAACAGGTTTATATTCCTTTTTTCTTTTAAGGCTAAATTTCTTTACGGCATTTTCTTCTATAAAAGTCATTGCTTCTTCAATGGAATCGGTTAACAAGTATAGATCAATATCGCTTTTTTTTATGGTTCCATTTTGAGCCAAATTTAAAATATGTTCATGAAGTTGTTTGTGATAGTCTTTACCAATTAAAACTACAGGAAAATGTTTGATCTTTTCAGTTTGGATCAAAGTAATTGCTTCAAAAAATTCATCTAATGTTCCATATCCTCCCGGAAGAACAACAAATGCATAGGAGTATTTTGATAAGAGAACCTTTCTTACAAAGAAATAATTTATGTTTACCCATTTATCTAAATACGGATTTGGATGTTGTTCGGTTGACAAAGTGATATTACATCCAATGGATCTTCCTCTCACATCTCTTGCTCCTCTGTTTGCCGCTTCCATTAAACCCGGTCCGCCACCTATCATTACCGTAAATCCTAATCGTGAAACTTCTTGCCCGATCTTTCGCCCTACTTCATAAAAAGGATGACCTTCATTAAATCTTGCCGAACCAAATATGGTAACACAAGGACCTAAAAAATGAAATGCTCGGAAGCCTCTGATAAATTCCCTGAAGATCTTGATGGCAAAAAAAAGTTCACTGGGTCTTGATCGAGGTCCCTGCAGGAATTCAACTTCGTCGGCAGTGCTTTTTGATGCATTTACAATTTCGGACATATGATCATTTTTTCTTTCGCTTATAGTATTTTTTGAAAGGCCAAGAATATTTCAAGGCTTCCATATTCTCATTAAAATTTCCAGCACCTACTTTTAGTGTTTCAACGCTTTTGTTAAGATTATGAATAAGCATGGTATCATTTAGAAGAACACCAACTGTGCCCTTTCCTTGTTTCAATCCTTTTATCACATGGTTAAGATCTCCGGTTATTACTGCTGCGGTATCACTTAATTTCTCGAACTTAACCACGGTTTGGCGAATTTTTGACGACAGTGTGGTATCGGTGATCAATGCACCCAAACTTCCTTTTCCATTTTTTATATCTCCTAAAATATTTCTTAGATCGCCGGTAACTAAAACACCTGCATTACTCATGATCTTTAAATTAACGATAGATGTTTTTACATTTTCGGCAACCATGGTATCCATAAGGATGTTCCACAAACTGTTCTTGTTATTTATCTTATCGGTAATAGTACGAAGGTTTGACGAGATAACCATGATATTCTCGTTAGTAACATTCAATGTTCGTATCATTTCATCCATTTCAATTGGCCGTAGTGTTTGGAGAATGGCATCCTCTTCAATACTTGGCGCCGCATTTGTTCCCGAATTGATATTTACTAATTTATTTCCCATCAATCCATCGGTTCCAATACTAGCGATGGCATTGGTCTTTATGTAAGGTTGCGCTTTCTTTTCAATGATCATGACAACATTAACGGACGAATCGCTAATGATATCAACAGATTCTACCGTTCCAACATCAATTCCTGCAAAACGTACATTATTTCCTTTCATCAATCCGTTCACATTATGGAATCGCGCACTAATAGTAACGGTATCACTAAAAAGACTTTGTTTGCTTCCAATAAAGTAAAAAGCCGCTATAAGAAGAGAAGTTCCAACGATCACAAACAAACCTAATCTGGTATTTTTAAAATTTTCACCTTTCATATAAAGAATTCTTGTATTTTTTTATCATTTGAGGTTTGTAATTCCTCGTATTTACCTTGTGCGTAACATTTCCCATCTATCAACATCACAATACTATCTGCTACAATTCTCACACAATTAAGATCGTGAGAAATAATTATGGCCGATGTATTATATTTCTTAGCCAATTCGCGCATGAGTTCGCTGATCTCTTTTCCGGTTATGGGATCGAGCCCCGTTGTTGGTTCATCGTACAAAATGATCTCGGGTTTTAAGATCAATGTTCGGGCAAGTGCAACGCGTTTTTTCATTCCGCCCGAAAGTTCCGAAGTGCGCATATCAATGGTGTGAGCAAGTCCAACATTAGTTAATGCTTCCACCACCAACTCATCAATTTGAGTTTTCGTCATTTTTGCTTTATGCCTGCGCAAAGGGAATTCGAGATTCTCGCGAACGGTCATTGAATCATACAAGGCATTGCTCTGAAATAAAAAACCAACTTTCGCGCGGATCTTATCTAATTCGTGATTATTAAGTTCCGGAATATTTTTTCCCAAAACATTTATACTTCCCGAATCGGGTTTAATGAGTCCGATGATACATTTGATCAACACCGATTTACCGGAGCCTGATTTTCCAAGCACCACAACATTTTCTCCCTTATTAAGATCAAAACTAAAATCTCTTAATACATCATTAGTTCCAAAAGATTTAGACACATTTCTCAACTGCATCACCGGAACATCATGCTCCTGCCCTATTGGTCTATTTATTTCAGGTTGAGTTATCATGTGAGATTTAACAGGTCAATTATTTGTACAGCTAACAGATCCAATATAAAAACCAAAAGAGAAGAGATCACCACAGCAGAATTTGCAGAGCGGCCAACGCCTTCTGTTCCTTTATTTGAATTATAGCCTTTGTAACATCCAATGGTACCAATTGCAAATCCAAAGAAAAAAGTTTTAAGAATAGAAGGAATTACATCGCTAAAAGCTAAGGTATCAAAAACCTGATTCCAATAAAGATCCCAACTTACAACACCACGAATGTTAGCGCCTAAATATCCGCCGTAAAGCGAAACTGCGTCGGCTAACACCACTAAAATAGGAATAGTTAAGGTTGCAGTCATAATGCGTGTAGCCACTAAATATTTAAAAGGATTTGTTCCCGAAACTTCCATGGCATCTATTTGTTCGGTAACTTTCATAGAACCTAATTCGGCGCCAATTCCCGAACCAATTTTTCCGGCGCAGATCAATGCAGTTATCACAGGAGCTATCTCACGCACAAGCGATACCGAGACCATTTTAGGAAGCCATGCTTCTGCACCAAATTCTACAAGTGTTGGACGGGATTGAATGGTGATAACTAAACCCATTATAAATGCTGTAATAGCTACTAATGGCAAAGATTTATAACCAATGAAAAAACATTGACGCAAAAATTCACCTATCTCATATCTAGGTTTAAAGGCCTCTTTAAAAAAGCGACCTGCAAAACGGGTGATATCTCCTGTTTCGTTCAAAAAACGCATAAGAACACCCTGTTTCATACTGATCCGCTAATTAGTTATTATTCTTGAATTGCTATTGCGGTAACTTCGAAACAGCTGCGTATTTATTTGCATTATAAGATGATGTTGAAAGATCGGTTCCTGAAATTATAGTTCTCATAGTTTATAGTTTTATTCATAAAAAAAAGCCCAATCATGGAAGATAGATCGGGCTTTTATGTGATACCTTTATTAAGCTACTTTGATATCCTTCTTGGGTAGAACTTTCGTTTCTTCCTTTTTAGGAATGCTTAACTTAAGGATCCCATTTGTGTATTTTGCATCAACGTTATCCATGCTCACCGATTCAGGCAAGGTAAAGGAACGCGAGAATGAATTGAAAGAAAATTCCCTTCTGGTAAATTTCTTATTTTCTTCACTTTTTTCCTCCTTTTTCTCAGCGCTGATAGTAAGTATTCCATCATCGATGCTTATTTTGAAGTCCTCTTTTTTGAAACCGGGCGCAGCAAACTCCAGATCGAATTGCTTGGTTGTTTCGTTAATATTAACGGCAGGTAAACCTTGCCCGAATTCTTTTTCAAACCAGTTCTTTCCAAACATCTTAGCATTGTCGAAAATGTCGGTGAACAAGGCCGGTGTGAAACTCTCATTTTTTGATCTTACTTGTGTCATTTTTTTCGATTTTAATTGTTATACATTTATTTACTATCCGTTACAAATTTATAGTGGTAGCTTTCCATTTGTAATGATGAGACTCATCATTACAACTGATCTTTATCAGTTCACGCACTCATCTTACTTAAGGCTTCTCCTTGTCTATTTTGTTCATCTAAGGTCCAACCATCAGTTACTGTAGTTTCAAGCCATGCTTTTCCCGACTTTCTAAAAACTTGAACTCCCAATCCATATACATCACCAAAATTTTGTTCAAGATCAGAAACGGTCATGTAGGGCGTGATGGTTATTTTTCCTTTATTATGAATTGTACGGCATTCCCCAAGGGTTTTGCTGTTATGTTTTATTATTTTCTTTGGAGATCCACCACCAACGGTGTGTGGCTTTGCGAAAAACTCCAGTTTAAGATATGGAAACATTCTGCTGAATTCTTCTTGGATCGCGAAGATCTTTCTGCTATCAGTAATTAGTATTTGCATGAGATGATTATTTGTGATCATTGGTTTATAAATTAATGTAAAGCTAAGAGAGGAACCTTTGTATGAAATGCCATACGCTTTGAATTTGGCTCGTTGAACATATTTTTTAGGATAGAATGCTTCCTAGGGATCATCACGATCATGTCTATTTCGCTCATCTCCACAAATTCATTTATTCCTTCAACCACATTCTCTGAAGTAATAAAGTGGAACGAATGATCGGTATTTGATAATGAATTTTGCAGTTTCATGAATCCCGATACAACTTGCCCTGCAAAAACTACAGGTTCTAATTCGCGTTCAACATTTAAAACGTAAACATGGGCCTTGAACGATCGCGCCAGCGCTTTTAGAGGCTCAAGCACTTTTTCATTCTCAATTTCGTTATAATCACAAGCCAATGCGATCTTTTTTGCGATCTTGTATTTCACATGTTCATCAATTGCCAATACCGGACATTTAGATCTATGAATAAGCGACGTTGTAACACTTCCAATAAGTTTTTCGCTGATATAACCAGCACCCTGCATTCCCATAATAATTAGGTCTGCTTTGATACTATGAGCATACATATCGATCTCGTCGGTGGCAAATCCGCATTTACTTACACATTCTATCTTCAACTTGTTGCCATAACTTAACGCGAGTCTTTTTTCAACTTCTTTTAAGGCCGCCACACTTATTTTTTCGATAGTTTCAATATCAGGGATCACCGCGGGCGCATCCGTTACGGGTAAGGGCACATGATAAACATTCATCAATGTTATCTTTGCGCCCATTAACACGGCCATTTCTGCAGCATAATCCACTGCGTTATTCGACACCTTCGAAAAATCTGTCGGAACTAAAATGTTCTTCATGATCTACTTATTGAAAAATTAATAATGCAATATCGATCAATACAGCAATAGAGCTAGCCCAAACTATTAAGCGCATTGGCATAACTGCAAGGATGAATGCAAGTGAAAGAATAGTTGGAAATACGATCAACGCTATCTTATACGCATTATCTTGAGCGCCATAAGAGGCTGCGAAGCCACCCATGCAGCCGATCACAACCAGAATCAAGGCTATTACACCGTAGCGACTGAATTCCATTAACTGCCAAAAATTTGATGGTGTTGCATGTGTTGTTTCACTTTTTGTTGAAACATTGATCGATTGTTGTTTACTCATTGTTGTTTCCATGATGTTTTGTTTTTTAAGGTTTAAAAATTAAATTGTCTAGTGATAAAGCGTTCCATGCCTGAGGCACAAATAATAAAAACAGTAATAATAATAATCTGGGAAGTACATAGCGCGTGTCCCACATTGGAGAAGTGATGCCAAAACCAATAGCAGCTATGATCAAATTGATGCCTAAAAGATAAAGTGCATAATATTCAAAAAGACCAATGATCAATAAGAAACCGCAAATCAGCTCAGTGTAAGATGTGAACCATGACGCAGTTGCCGTTAAAGATCTTGGTATGCCTTTGTTCGCAAAATTTGTTTCGAAGGTGGCCACCACATTCCTTACTTTAATATTGAACACAGCATCATATCCTTGAAAAAAGAAAAGCACGCCCAAGAAGATCCTTGCGATTAGAACCGCTACTATTTCGTGGTATTGATTGATAGTGCCCATTTTGTTTTTACTATTAAGTATGAAGCAAAGGTATAGAGGACATAGGGCGCAGGGAATGAGTGAGGTCAGAAACGGGGATGATTATTGTCAGTTTTTGAAGGACTGACGTAAGTCATAAATTTGAATAAAATAGCAATGAATTTCGCCGTTCGTCGCGCTAAATGACCATTAAGGCTGAATTTTTGGTAGAACACAAGAAAACTCTTTAACTTGGCAAACATGAAAAAGATCCTATTTATTATTCCTGCACTTTTACTAATGAATTTTGCAGTTACAATTGACAAACAACCCTATGTTTTATTTACAGGTAAAGGTGTTAAGACCAATTATGATCAGTTATTGGCGGAAGCAAAAAAAGCCGATATCATATTATTTGGCGAATTACACGATAATCCTATTTGCCATTGGTTGCAAAGAGAACTAACAGAAGATATGTTTGCCGAAAAGAAAAGCAACCTTGTATTAGGTGCCGAAATGTTTGAGGCAGATGATCAAATTGCGTTGAACGAATATTTAGCAGGTAAGGTCTCCGAAAAAACAATGAAGGATGAAGTTAAACTTTGGACCAATTTTTCTACCGATTACAAACCTCTGTTAGACATTGCCAAAACCAATAAATTAAAGTTTGTTGCTTGTAATATTCCGCGTCGCTATGCAAATATGGTGTATTCGCGCGGCGAAAAGGCACTTGATAGTATTGATGTAGAGGCAAAAAAATGGATAGCTCCTTATCCTATAAAATACGATAGTACTTTAAAATGTTATAAAGAGATATTTGAAAATGCAGGCGGACATGGCGGGCAGAATTTACCGAAGTCGCAAGCTTATAAAGATGCAACGATGGCGCATTTTATTTTAAAGAATTGGACCAAAGGAAAAGTATTTATACATTATAATGGGGCTTATCACAGCAATTATCATCAAGCAATTGAATGGTATTTAAAACAGCAGAATCCGGATCTTAAGATCATGGTGATCTCGTCTAACGAACAAAAAGATAATTCTACGTTAGATGAAAAAGTAATGGATAGTGGTGATTTTATAATTTGCACTCCTTCTACTCTTACAAAAACTTACAAATAGGTCAGTTGCGCATATTCGCCAACTTATCGTAATTAATTACTGAGATCGTACTTCCTGAAACCTCAATAAGTTTCTCTTCCTTAAAATCACTAAGGGTGCGAATAACGGTTTCGGTGGCTGTTCCAACAATATTTGCAAGATCCTCTCGCGAAACGTTCATGCTGAATTTAGTATCGCCTTCTTTTTTGTATTTATCAGAAAGTTTAACCAAGGCTTCTGCCACCCTTTTTCGCACCGAATTATAGGCGAGTTTCACCAACTGATCTTCTCTTTCCAAAAGATTATTAGAAAGTATCTCAATGAATTTACGCGAAACTTCTGCATTCTTATAAATAAGGGCAGAGAAATCATCCTTAGGGATCATATAGATCTCCGAATCTTCAAGTGCCGTAGCAGAGCTCGTGTATTTTTCTCCTTGTAATAATGAAAGATATCCAAAAAAATCGCCTTCGTTATGAAGTTCAGTGATCAACTCTTTTCCTGAATCGCTTGTATGCGCGACCTTTACTTTTCCTTTGCTCACAAAATATATTCCTTTTGGATAACCACCTTCCTTATAAATATCATCTTTCTTTTTGTAAGACCGAAGCTCCCTTTCTTCGGATAGTTTTTTAAGTGATTCTATTCCCTTAGCTTCATTAATAAAATCGTTGATGCCCGAAACATTCTTTGCAAATTCTTTTTTAAGGATCTCGTTCTTTTTTAAACGACTTTCGACAGCATTTAATAATTCAACATCATCAAATGGTTTGGTCAAATAGTCATCCGCACCCATTTCCATTCCTTTTCTAAAGTCACTTCGTTCTGCTTTTGCCGTTAAAAAAATGAATGGTATGCTTGCAGTTTCTTCATTCTTCGAGAGTAAATGCAAAGCCCCGTGTCCATCCAATACAGGCATCATGATATCACAAATAATAAGATCAGGTTTTTCTTTTTGAGCGAATGCTACGCCTTCTTTTCCGTTGGTTGCGGTAATAACATTGTAATTGGCCAGACTTAATATTTCCGCAGTATTCTCGCGTACATCTTCATTGTCTTCAATTAAAAGGATCTTTTTCATTTTATTGCGGTATTATAATTGTAAATTTTGTGCCTTTATTTTCTTCGCTTTCAACATCCAAAGAGCCATTCATAAGCTCAGCATATTTTGCAACAATGTTCAATCCCAAACCGGTTCCTTGAATATGAGTGGCATTATGTCCTCTAAAAAATCGCTCAAATAAATGTTGTTGATCCTCTTTAGAGATCCCTATTCCATTATCTTTAACCGAGATCTTTACCGATGTATCTGTTGCTTGCGAATTAACTTCTACTTTTCCTTGCTCCGGTGAGAATTTAATGGCGTTCGAGATCAAATTAAAAAGTACATTTTTCAACAATTTTTTATCTAGAGAAACTATTTCCTTTCCTGAATGTTCTTGAGTAAGAACTTGGCCTTGTGTTGCCATCCCTTTCATTTCGCTGATAACGTCCTTAATAAATGTTCTAAGATCGATTTCCTCAGGTAAATTCTCGATCTTCCCTTCTTCTAATTTACTTACCGACAAAAAATCATTTAAGATATCTGTTAGATTATTAATGGAGGTCTTTATCTTACTTACATGTTTGGTTTGCTTTTCAATATCTTTTTGCTCGCCATATTTTGTAACTAACGATAACGATGACATCATGGTTGTAAGCGCTGTTCTAAATTCGTGAGAGGCCATAGAAACAAAACGTGATTTGAGCTCGTTCAATTCTTTCTCTTTATCAAGAGCGTTATGGAGATCTTTTTTTGTCCGCTCAAGTTCCTGGATAGCCTCTTCTAAAATAAGTGTACGGTTCTTCACTTGTCTCTCTAATTCAAAAGAATAATTCTTTAATTTTTCTTCAGCTTGTTTACGTACCGTTATATCCACAATAAAGCCTATAACGAATTTTCCTTCGGATGTTGTGTATGGACTCAAACTGATCTCAACAGGAAATTCTGTTCCGTCTTTTTTAAGACCAAATAGTTCTCTACCGCCTCCCATAGATCTGGCGTGAGGATCTTCGTTGAATTTTTCGCGGTGACCAACATGTTTAGCTTCTAATCTTTTGGGCACAAGAACTTCAATTCGCTTACCTAATAACTCATCCGTATCATAGCCAAATAATTTTTCCGCACTTGGATTAACGCGAACTATCGCTCCACGATCATTTACAACTAAGATGCCCTCAGTGGCAAACAAAAACAGGGCATCTATTCCCTCTTTTCCTTCCATTACCTTGAAATTTATGGTGTTCATTGTAAATTTAATAGATTTTAATGACCTACGAAACAAATGTAAATAGGCACTTTTTCATTAAATATGACAAAAATCATATACCCTTCTGAGCATCCTCAGAGGTCCAATTTCCCCTTTAACAGATATTTGAAGTATAATTCTATAACTAATTAAAACTATATATCATGACACCAACAGAAAATCTACATTATGCTATAGGCGAGATAGCTTATGCCATTGCATGCGCCGACGGCCAAGTACAAAAAGAAGAACGTAAGAAATTTCACGACATTGTTGCAGCCGAGATACGTTGCAAAGATTATGGATTTGATGTTTCTGACATTATTTTTAAGATCCTTGATAGAGATAAAATCTCTACCAAAGAAGCATATGAGGGGGCTATGAAGCAAGTTAGGGTCAATAGCCATTATTTAAGTCCTGAGCTTAAAGAAACATTCGTTAAAGTGATCGAAAAAGTAGCTAAGGCTTACAAGCCTGTAACAATCGACGAAATGAATTTGATCGAGAGATTTAAAAAGGACATTGCACCGTTAAAAGGGGATCCAATTTATTATGGACAAGCACTTGTAAAGTGATCTAGTTGTTTATCTGATAATTTAAAAAAAGAAAACATGGAAGTAAAAAAACAAATTGGCATATGGATGGATCATTCAACTGCACATATATTAGAACATAAAGGCGATAAGATCATAACAAGTAATATAAATTCAGAATTTACGCATGAGCAAAGACAACATGCGTTGGGAAAAAATGAGAATTTAATGCATAATAAGGAACAGCATATGCAATCGAAATATTACAAAACAATTGCAGATGTTGTTAAAGGGCATGATGAGATATTGCTTTTTGGACCCACTACTGCCAAAGAGGAATTGTCGAATTTACTTAAGGCCGACCATCATTTTTCGAAATCAAAGATCGATGTTAAGCACGCCGATAAAATGACCGAAAATCAGCAACACGCTTTTGTGAAAAAACATTTTCATTTGAGTTAGTCGCTTTTTTTAGCGAGTGCGATAATATGTCCATCAGGATCGGCGAGGTATCCAACCGTATCTCCCCAATCCCTTGCTTGAATTTTACTGATCTCTTTTGCTCCCGCTTTTATAGCAAGGTCGAAAGTTTGTTGTGTGTTCTCGCTAAAAAGATATAATTCGCAACGTGGAATTCCATTTCCTTTACTTGGATGTGGTGTTTTATCTTCAAGGATCTTTGCAATGGAAGATTCTGGCATTATTCCTAACAACATATCATTTGTTATCTGAAATTCGGCCATGCCGGGAACATTAAGTATGGGTTCTTTTTTGAGGATGACCTTGTAAAATAATGTACTCCGCTCTTGATCGGCCACATAAATAATTATCATTGGAAGTTTTGGCATGGCTATTCGTCCTTGAAGAAACTTAATTTCTTCATGTCAATGATCTGAATATCCTTATAATAAAAATGCAAGATCTGCTCGTAGCTATACCCTTGTTTGCTCATGCGCATGGCGCCTTCCTGACACATCCCTAAACCATGACCATAACCTCTGCCCATAAAAAGAACAGAATCGTTATTCAACGGTTTTATACTAAAGAAAGTTGATTTCAATTGAAGATCCTGACGAACAAATTTCAAGGGAACTTTTATATTACTTGCTTCCAAATAGGTTTTGCGTTCATTTTGTTTAAAATTCAAAGCAATATCGCGTGCTAATGGATCGGTAGTTGGATAACCATGTTTTAATCTCAGGTACGTAAGCCAATCTTCCGTAAGCATTTTTCGTTGCCAATTAGAATTTGGCATTTTTACACTAAAACTATCTGTTACACTTTTTAAATATGTGGTTTTTGCACCCCATACATCTTCACTGTTGGCTGTTTGTCCGCCACTATTACTATGAAATGCCGCAATGATCAAATTTAATCCATCATCAACTACTACTTGTCCTTTTGTAGCTTCCACAGCGGTTGTGATACTTGCGTCTCTTGGTTTACCGTAATACACTTGGCAATGCACTTGATCG
The DNA here is from genome assembly GCA_023251775.1 of Sphingobacteriaceae bacterium. GTDB lineage: Bacteria > Bacteroidota > Bacteroidia > B-17B0 > Aurantibacillaceae > Aurantibacillus. The sequence continues at coordinate 41,122 of JAHEYC010000019.1, forward strand.
CATAAACTAAAACCTTCCAATACATGTTTGTTGATGTGTGCTAAAGCAAAAGTTCTTGCTAACACTGCTTGCACTTTATAAAATTCCTGATTAGAACGACTGCCGGCCTCTGCCTCGGTAACTCCTGCAACATATCTGTCAACTTCAACATCATTAATTATTTTAATGGTGCTCTCAAATGTAGAGAAGATCATATTTTGCGGATAAACGCGCGGTTTACGATCGGGATTGATGAGTTTTATTTTTAATTCGGCTGCAGGATTATTTTCGGCAATGAACTTAATGTATTTATAGATCCCTATTTTTTTATCGGAAGAAATAACTTCAATGCTATCATTTTTATAAATAAGTTTGTAGGCCAACTCACCCGCGCTTTCCGAAATAAAATTTCCATCGGCAATTACTTTATACGTTCCTGTGTTTATGGAAATATTTGCTGAAAGAACTTTTAGATGCGTATACATCCTAACCATGATAGTTTCGGTTGGAATAAAGAAAGAACTGCACAGCAATGACCAGAATATGATCAGTTCTAAAAATAAAAATCGTTTATATAATTTTTTTAGTTTCAATTCAGTTTCAAATAATTAAATAATTGCTCGGCCATTCGTTTTGATGCTCCAACTCCTCCTAGTTTATCATATAACGAAGCATAATCCTTTAAAATATCCTCACGATGTTGTTTATTGTTCAAAATCAGATCAAGTTCCGTTTTAATATTCTCCGAAGTAAGATCAGCTTGCACCAATTCTTTTACGGCGGGTTTATCCAAAATTAAATTTACTAGTGAAATGTATTTGATATCCACTAACTGTTTTGCAATGGCAAATGATAGTCCGCCTGCTTTGTAGCAAACAACTTGCGGTAAATTGTATAATGCGCTTTCCAAAGTTGAAGTTCCCGATTTAATGATCCCAGCAATGGCGTAACTCATTAGTTCATATGTTTGATCGAATACCACACGAATATCTTTTTGTTCAAGTCCTTTATAATAATCCTTTGATAAATTATTGGAAGCGCCGATCACAAATTGATATCCGTTAAAACTTTCCTTCACATTCAACATTATTTGCATCATGCGCTCTATCTCTTGCTTTCTGCTTCCTGGTAAAACGGCAATAATTGGTTTTTCGGAGAGCTTATTACTACTAACAAATGTTTCCTTACTCACAAGACTTTTCTTTTTCTCTTCAATGGCATCTAACAAAGGGTGACCAACAAAATCAACATCGATGTTATGTTTGGCATAAAATGCTTTTTCGAATGGAAGGATCACAAATAATTTTTTGGTATACTTTTTAATGATCTCTACCCTATTCTCTTTCCATGCCCAAACTGTTGGCGAAATATAATAGTAAACCTTGATGTTATGTTCAAATGCCCATTTTGCCATGCGCAAATTAAATCCGGGATAATCTACCAATACCAATGCATCGGGTTTGAATTCTAAAATAGAATCTTTTACTTTTTTAAAATTTGCTTTAATGGTCCTGATATTTTTTAATACATCAACAAATCCCATAAAAGCCATTTCAGAGATATGGATCACAGGTTTTGTTTTACATACAGTTTCCATTAATGGTCCGCCCGTGAACTCAACCTTCAAACCATTATCCAAACGTTGCAACTCCTTTATGCAATTAGATGCATGAAGATCGCCACTTGGTTCGCCCGCTATAAAAAATAGTTTCCTCATTTAAAAAAAGGTCAAGTAGCCTAATATTAATGCGTACACCATTACACTCCAAATAATTCCTTTGGCATAATTCACCATTCGCTTATTCATTCCTAAATAAAAAAATAAAAGATCAATGCCGCAGCAGATCTTAAATACATTCACCATCATTTCTTGATTGATCAAATAACGAACATCATCTTTAGGGATCTCTAAGTTGCGCTGAAAGAAGATCCAATAAATTCCCCACACTAACCACGGAGCCGTTAAGCCGGTTAGCAATCCTATCCACATTTTATTTAATTTGCTAAATTCCATTTAAAATGTTTTTTTTATTTCATTTAAATACGAGTGGGCTGTAAGATCGGCTTGCGTTGGTACAACCGAGATGTATCCATTTGCCAATGCCCACTCATCTGTATCATTTGCTTCCGGTTCAAAATTAACGAACTCTCCTGTTAACCAATAATAACTTCTTCCGTAAGGATCTTTACGTTCATCAAAGCGTTCTACCCAATTTGCTTTTGCTTGTCGCACAAATTTTATTCCCTTGATATCATCTTCGCGCAATTTTGGAATATTTACATTGTAACAAACTCCCTTCGGCATTTTTTTAGTGAGCGCATGTTCTATCAATTGTTTTATGAATTTTGTTGAAGCATTAAAATCTGCTTCCAAAGCATAATCGCATAAGCTAAATCCCATACTTGGTGCTCCTTCCAATGCACCTTCAATTGCGGCACTCATGGTTCCGCTATAAATAACATTAATGGAACTATTACTTCCGTGATTGATGCCACTTAAAACAAGATCGGGACGTTTTTTTAAAATGTTATTTACCGCCATCTTTACGCAATCAACCGGTGTTCCTGTACAAGCAAATTCGGTATGCGCCTGATGAAAATTTGTTTTCTCTAATCGCAATGTTGAATTTATGGTGATGGCATGACCCATTCCGCTTTGCGGTTTATCGGGCGCAACAACTACAACATCACCAAAGGTTTTGGCAATAGAAACCAAATGTTTTATTCCGGGCGAAAAAACGCCATCGTCGTTAGTAACTAGTATAACGGGCTTTGTACTCATAAATATCCTCTAAATGTACCTGAATAAATAACGCAACCTCAAGGCCTTAGCATATACTTTTTAGACCTCTTTTGTTAATTTTTAAGCATATTTAAGAGCGCTTTGGCGGCCTTTTACCGTTTTATAATGTAATTTTGTCAGCAAATTGTACTTGGTACTCCTTTTGATACTTGGTATTTAAAACATAACACTATGATGATGTATGATATGGGCTTAATGGTGATCACAGGCGTTTTTATGCTTATTGGATTATTGGTTAGCTCTCGTTTAAAATCAAAATTTGCGAAATATTCGCAAGAACGCTTAACAAAAGGCATAAGCGGAAAAGAAGTTGCCGAGAAAATGCTAAAAGATAATGGCATTTACGATGTAAAAGTTGTGAGTGTACAAGGGCAATTGACCGATCACTACAACCCTGCCGACAAAACGGTGAATTTAAGTCATGATGTTTATAATGGACGTCACGTTGCTGCGGCTGCGGTTGCTGCTCACGAGTGCGGGCACGCCGTGCAACATGCTACAGCGTATGCATGGTTAACCATGCGAAGCAAAATGGTTCCTGCAACTCAAATAGCATCAACCATGATGGGATTTATTTCGATGGCACTTTTGTTTGGATTTTATTTTATTCCAAGCATGGGAAATACATTAATGCTTGTGTTTATTATTCTCCAATCGGTAATTACGTTGTTCACTATTGTTACATTACCTGTTGAGATCGACGCCAGTAAAAGAGCTATAGTTTGGTTAGACAGCGCGGGAATTACCTATGGTTCGGAACATGAAGATGCAAAAGACGCTTTAACTTGGGCTGCTTACACGTATATTGTGGCTGCCTTAGGAGCAATTGCATCGTTACTTTATATGATCTTGAGATATACGGGAAGTAGGGATTAGTTCTCAGTAGGCAGTGCTCAAACACGGTTATTAAAAAAAGCAGGAGTTATTTTCCTGCTTTTTTTGTTTTGCCTGTAGACTCGTTCTTGTGGTCTAGATATTGTTGATGTTTTTTACTTTGTGTTCTACGAACATAGTAAACTACGCACGATAATATAGCAAAGGCAAAAAAGAAAAGCGCACTGTCATTATCTTTTTGCGTTAAAAAGAAGATGCAACCTAATATACCTAGTACAGCTCCTCCAAGCCATAGTTTCTCTAATATTTTAAATAAATTTTGATCCATATTATAATTCGTCGTTTTGTAATTGCACTGTTGCGGTTACTGTTTTTATTGAATATCTCGAAAAATCCTCATTACTCTCTAAACCTTTGCCACTAATGATCTGGGTTGCTGTGGTGATCTTAACAAATTCTTTAGTGTAAATACGTTTATTAGCTTCGTCCCAGGTTAATTTTTCTGTTTCCAATTTTTCGCCTTTATTATTTACTACCTCAACGGCGTAACGTGCTTCCATTCGTTTTGAAAGTTGGTAACGTATGGCATAATTTGCTTTTAAGGTGCTTGATACTTTTTCTTCATCGTCAAAAAAAGTAACGTTAACGCCATTTGTTAGGATCGTAAATGGCTCTGAAACATTTTTTTCGAATTGAATAAGCCGATTTGCTTTTATAACCACTTTTAATTGTGCGCTGTCGGTGTAGATCATCGATACGGTGTCGGCTGTTTGCGAAGGACTTAATTTATTCCTTGGGAGCGACATTACATCTTTAAGATCGTTGGTGCAGGAAAATGCAACTAAAGTAAGAGCGGAATAAATAATAATATGTTTTCCTTTGATCTTCAATACTAATCATATTTGAATTTACGGAACCAAAGATCCTCGAAGTAAGTTGAGTTGAATGTAAAACCAAAATTAATGCGAATAAAATTCTCCTTAATAAGATCATTACTTGTAGTACCTGTTACACCATATTGCACGCCAATGTTCACTAATCCTGTTCCTGTTCTAATTCCAACCGGCAAACTTAATCCCGCAGTTACACCATAGGTTTTAATGAGTGTTTGGTTTATATCAAGATATCCTGAATTATAAAATGCTCCCGCTCTATATTGCGTGCGTTTAAAATAAGTTCCTCTTCCCAAAACATATTTATCGGGCACATAATTAAAACCGATGGATGTGCGCATATTATTTTTAAGTGTGTTGGTATAATCAAACATTTTAAACTTGCTCCAATCGGTGATGGCATAATCTACTACCAAATTAAATTTCTCACCTTTTTTAAATCCAATACCAAAACCTTGTTCTAAAGGCAAAGTGATCTTTCCCGTTTGATCAATGAGTTTAAGGACCGTATCTTTTGGTACAATGGAGGTTCTATTTAAAAAATAATTATACGATATAAGATCGTACTTTGCTTTAATCGTATTGTTAAGTGCCATATAATATCCAAACGTGATCTTCACTTTTTCGCTTAGTGCTCTTTTACGGCGACCCGCGACCACATTACCAGTATCTCTCTTCACCTTTACGCTATCAATTGTAAATGCAGTTTGAATACCAAAGTTGCCGGTAAAATCATTGATGCGAACTGTTTTTTCGCGAATGGTGTTGAAGTATGTTTGGGAATTAGGATAACGCACATCGGCATAATTAAGCGTGGAGCCAAACATATAATTTACATTTGTACCAATACTAAAATCGCTGGCGATCTCGCTCCAAAATTCTTTGAATTTATATGACCGCATTGAAATGTTGTACGCAGGATCCAATTCTTTTTTTGCTTGCTTTTTTCTGAATTTCATGAGGCGTTCTTTAAAAGGCATGGTCCCATATCCCAAGAACACTTTATTAAAACCGCCTTCGCCATTGTATTTGTAGGT
>JAHEYC010000102.1 GCA_023251775.1 Sphingobacteriaceae bacterium
TAGTGCAGTGTTGATATACTTCTCGGGAAACTTATTTTTATTTATTTTTAGTAACTATCTTCAAAAACACAATGAATCCTCAGGTTACTTACAATTGTACGTTATACATTCTGCCCTTAATATTTTATACTATATCATTTTAAGCATCGCATTTTGGAAAGCACGCAAACTTTAAATATATCCAACCTCATCATTCTGGGAAGCTTTGGCATGCTTACCCTTGTATCGTTCATTATCATATTTATAGTGCAATATCAAAAACGCATGCTTGCTCATAAATCTACTTTGCAAAAGAACGAGACCGAATTCCAAAAACAATTGTTAGACGCGTCGGTTGAAGTGGCCGAGTTGGAACGACAAAAAATTGCAGGTAATATTCACGACGATGTTGGTCTTTCCATCAACGTGGTAAAACTCAACCTTAGTAAAATAAAGAACAATTTAAAAGACACTTCCTTAGTGAACGAACTCCTTGAAACAGATCTTAAACTTTTGGAAGATATTCATACAACGCTCAGGGGCATTTCACACGAATTAATGCCACCTTCACTTTCACTTTTAGGTTTATTAAAGGGTTTAAAAGAAATGTGCCGACAAATAAGTTCTTCGGGAAAGATAAACGTAGACCTAATTACTGGAGAATTTGAATTGAAGTTAGAAAAAAAGAGAGAATTACAATTATATCGTCTCATTAAAGAGTTGATCAATAACATCCTTAAACACGCCAATGCAAAACTAATAAGCATAACATGTACGTTAGAAAATGGCAACTTGATCACTTTTATTGAACATGATGGGATCGGTATCAGCGATGAAGAAGTGATGGCACTGATCAATTCTCAAAAAGGAATTGGATTAAAAAGTATTAAAAGTCGCGTGCAACTTACCAATTCAAAATTAAATTATTTATATTCACCGCCTGAAAAGGCAAAAATAATTATCATCACACCAGTATTATGAGCACTAAGATAAACGTAGGAATAATTGACGACCAACGCATGTTCCGACAAGGAATGATATCCTTACTTAAAGATTATCCGGAAGTAAATGTAACCCTGGAAGCTTCCGACGGCAAAGAATTATTAGATATGTTGAACAAGGGTAATGTCCCCGATGTATTATTACTGGATATTGAAATGCCGGTAATGAATGGTATAGAAGCTTTACAGATCATCCGCGAAAAAAAGATGAAAGTAAAGGTCTTGATAATTACCATGCATGATGAAGAAGAGATGGTTATCCACCTTATCGAAAAAGGCGCTAATGGTTTTTTACCAAAGAACGAGGATGTTGAGAATGTAGTTGATGCAATTGTTGCCGTAGTACAGAACAACTATTATTTCAACGACAAATTCTCAAAAGGAATGTTGCATAGCCTCATGACCAGCGAAAAGATAGAACCTAAATTCATTTCTTCGCGCTTGAACGAAAAAGAACTTGAAATTGTTCAATTAGTTTGTGCCGAATTAACCAATAAAGAAATTGCCGAAAAAATGAATTTAAGCAGTCGTACCGTGGATGGATATCGCGAACGGATCTTAAAAAAGATTGGCGCTCGAAATACCGCAGGTATTGTGATGTATGCACTTAAATTCAACCTTATCAAATGATCAAAGAACGATGTTTTTTTTTACATCACATTGCCGTGCTTATTTTTCACGGCAATGAATTCCAACTTATTCCGCAAAGGCCTGATGTATTGTGATCAATAATAAGATCACAAGTATGAGCACTATTTGAAACAATCTTTTCATGGGTTTATTTTTTATGTAAAACACGAACAGGATCACGCCCTATTAGCATAATCCTTCAGCAATTTTTTTATGTGTAATGTATTCTTTAGTAATATCCGCCGTAACGGCCGCTTGATTTGCATTGGCATACACCGCTGCAATATCCGCGACCTGAAAATCGTTTTGCTTTGCATTGGTATATACAACCGCCACATCAGCCGCATCAACAGGAGTTGATTTATATAAAGCCGTCATGTAATTGTTGGTGTAAATATCTCTGGCTTCAAAGCTTTGCGTGTCTTTATTAAAAGCTACAAGACCAACCGGGAAATCTAATTGATCCTTATCCATGAACTTGGCAGCTTCATTATTAATAAGGGCTGTTTCAAATTCGAACAAATTATCCAACACATTAGCGTTGTTATCGAGTTCTGTATTCAAACTAATAAGTAATGGCTTGTAGCCTTCTTTTGTGATACGTAATGTGTACCATACATTCTTCTTTAATTTGCGCTCAAACGGCTTATTCATTTTAATTTCGGATGATTCGATCAAAGTGTTCTCTTGAAATAATTCTAACTTACATTTAGAATCTGTTTTTTTGTCTGTCTTTACAATAACGCCGTTCACTACAAAATCTGTCGACTCGCCGTCTTTGTTTCCCGCTAATGCGGTGTTCGAAAATAATGCACTCATTAATAGAGCTGCTGCGATGGTTTTAATTTGATTTTTCATGGTATTAGTTTTTTAATTGTTTTTAGTTTAATTGTTTTTTGCTGAATCAAAGTTCAGTATAAACTCTCCAAAAAAAATACCGGCCATGCAGGCATGGTGACATATGTAAGAAAAATGTGGTTTTTTGTAGAAAGTCTCGAGTGAATTACCTCGGCTCTGCCGAGGATGTTATGGATTTTTGCCACGAATTGCACGAATTTTCACTAATCTATGTTTACAAGAAATTACACCGATCTGTGGGTAAACATATTTTGATCAATAAACACAGTTTAGTGAAATTAGGATCACACAGATTCGTGGAAATTAGTGAAATTCGTGGCTTAAAACGCTATAAAAGGTAATGGCAAAAAAAACCCGTCACGATGCTGCGTGACGGGTTTTAAATACGTTATTAATTCTTAACGGAAATTCAAAAACTTCTTAGTTACCTTTTCATTCTCTGTTTCAACAGTAACAAATATCAATTGATCGCTCACATTCAGATCAAGATAGATATTATCATTAGTTACCTTCACTTTTTTAGTATCCATGATCCTTTGACCTAATACATTTGTTACAAGGATATTTGCGTTAGTTGCTTTGTTGAAATCGAAATCAACATAAACCCCACTTGCATCTTTATTAATAAAAATAGAGTTGCTAAGACTCGCCGGAGCTTGTGATTTCACATCAGCTGTTACATCTTGACAAACAGTTAAAACAAAACGCGCTGCATACGTTGTATCATTAATATTACAAACGTAAGGACTCGTTCTTAAGTTATGAGTAGTATTAGTTACTTTATCAAATAAGGTCACGCAAGCATTTGGTGGAATATTTTGCAGATCGGTACCTGTTATAGTATACTGACCTGAAGTATAAACTCTAACTACAACAGGGATCACAGCATTTTGCGTTTGAGCATATGGCACACTATTAATCGAATAATCTTGATTATTCAATTGTGTTCCTATCACAGTTCTTTTTGTCCAAACACCAGGAAACCCTTCATAGCCCGGAGAGGCATATAGCTTAAATGCGTCTAGGGTCTTATCAAAACTACTTGTTGCATTAGAATGAAAACGGATAGCTGTAGCATCAGTATAACCACCGCCATCAACATTTAAATATATAACAGATCCCACAGAATTATTTGGTGATGAAGATGCAGACCTCAACAATTGATTTGAACTTGTTGTTTTGATAGATTCAGAAGCAACCAAGTTTGTGTTAGCTGTTGCTCTTACATAAAAACCTTGACCCATTGGAATAACATCGTTAGCACCAACACCCGGATTACTTTGAACGCTTGCAACATAAGACGTTGTTAAACCAAGATCAGCATTATAAATATAAGTGGCGTCGTCAACATTTGCATTTCCATTATGTAATTTTGCCCACGAAATTGGAGAAGCATATGGATTTGAAACTAAATTATAACCATCGCCATTAGCAGCTCCACTGAACGTTAAAGGAATAGTTGTTCCGCCTGTAACTGCAGGACCTGTTACATTCCAAGTCATATCACCTGTGTTAGCGAAATTATCACCTAAGTAGATCCAATAACCTTGTCCTACATTTAAAGGATCAGAATAATTCATTGTAATATATGCGACTGAACTCGAAGCCGCCGCCGACTCATCCCAAATTACTGCAGATGCGAAAGGATTAGTTGTAGATGTTGTACTATTAGGACAACTATTACATGTCATAGGTATTTGTCCCTCCCAATCCGCAATGGTTCGTCCTGCAATGCCACTAACGCCTAACACTGCCCAATCAGTTATTCCACCAAGCGCAAATGTTTGCACGGTTAAGTTACCACCTAAGGTACCACTCACACGACCTAAACGACCCTTCTTAGCTGAAGAAGATTTAAGAGTTACAAAATTGTTTGTGTTGAAAGTTCCTCCTCCAAGAATTGATAAACTGTCGGTAATATTTAAAGCGTTTCCCGCATCCAACGTATTAGCAGAATTTAAACTTAGAACATTTAATGTATTGGTTGCAGGATCCATAAAAATGCTTGTTCCTCCACTATAAACACCAATAGTTCCACTTACAAATAGGGCTGACGTATTCGATCCCATGATGGTCCCATCGGAAGCCTGAGTTGTTAATGAAAGGTCTGAGGTATTATCGATAGTTAATGATTTTCCATTTAAGTTAAAGCTACCAAAGGCTTGAAAAAATGTTCCAGTGGTAGTCAAAGAAATCCTTAAGTTGCTGCCTAAAGAAATATAATCCGTTCCTGTATCAAACTGAATATACATGTAATCTAAAACCGAACCGCTCGTGAAGTTTAAAGTACCATTATTGCCACCATTTCCACCATAACATTCTATAAAAGCATTTCCATTGCAATGTATAGAACCCGAACCTGCGATCGACATACCATAACTGTTCAATCTAAGACCTTGACCATTTAAGCTTAATGTTTTGGCGGCATTAATTGTCATATCACCATAAACCCAAACATTACTTGCCGAATTACTAAAACTAGTAGTGGCCGCTATGACCAAATTTCCATAGTTTCCATTTTGCACAATAGCGGTAGAGGCAGAAGAGCTATAAATAACTGTACTATTAGGATCAAGATTAACCAGATTATATGTCTTATTATTTGCAAGAGTTAATGTACCAGTTGCTGAAGCCCAAATAACTTCATTTAGTTGACCAAAAGCCCCTGTAACAGTTAGATTGAAACCAGCTTCAATAACAACTGTAGCTGCACTTGGCGGACCGAAATTTCCAACTAAACTTGCGCCTGCTGCCCTGTTAGCAAAGTGCCAAATATTTCCAACACCATTAAAATTAGCGGGAGGACTAACATAAGCAGCTCCTGTTGGATCTTGTGTCCATGCACCGGCTGGTCCTGCAACTGTTACGGCAACCGCGTTATTCATTAAATAATAATCAATAGCCTTAATATTCGTGCTAATTAAAGCAATTACAACTAGCAATATAGCCTTAAAACGTAAATTTCTTGATTCCATAAGATTTGTCTTTGTTAAGGTAAATATACCCAAAAACCTCCTAATTTCCAAATCAAATATAACCACCTGTAAGAAAAATATGAATTTTGTTTAAACACAGCCTCTTAATACGACAAAAAGGCCCTTTCCACTTATGAATTATTTCTTCCTTTAATACTAAATTTCTTTAAATTTACCCCTTTACTATTATGAGGTATCCTTGTTTTCTTATTCTTCTATTCTTCTTTCTCCTGGCGAACTCGGGCCATTCTCAAACAACAGGTATCATCAAAGGTTTTGTTTATGAAAAATCCAACGGAGAGGCCGTTCCATTTACTAATGTGTATTTAAAGGGTACAATTTTAGGCGCCAATACCGATATAAACGGGTTTTTTAGTATCACTCGCATCCCTCCCGGAACATATAAATTAATGATCACGAGTTTAGATTATGATACCATACAAGATGCGATCACCGTAAAAGCTGCAGACATTCTCACCAAAAAATATTTTGTAAAAAAAGGTGGCATTGTATTGGAAGAAGTTGAAGTTACAACTAATGCAATTGATAAAGTGGAAAAAACAAATGTTGGAATACAAAAAATTGATCCCATTGTGATCAATAAATTACCAAGTGTTGGCGAACCCGATATTGCACAATATTTACAGGTTGTACCCGGCGTTGTTTTTACCGGCGATCAAGGAGGACAATTATATATTAGAGGTGGTTTACCTGTGCAAAATAAAGTTTTATTGGATGGTTTGATCGTGTATAATCCCTTTCACTCGATCGGACTTTTTTCGGTATTTGATACCGAGATCATGAAGAACGCTGATGTGTATACCGCAGGTTTTGGTTCGCAATACGGAGGAAGAACTTCATCCATTATGGATATTACCACCAAAGACGGAAATAAAAGACGGCATTCCGGAAGAGTTTCCGTTTCAACCTTTGGCGCTAAATTAACCTTGGAAGGTCCGGTTATAAAACTGAATGAGGAAAAAGGATTAAGCGCTTCTTATCTTTTCTCTGCAAAACATTCGTATTTACCGCAAACGTCTCCCATCTTATATAAATACGCCAATGCGCAAGGTAAACTCCCATTTTATTATACAGATCTTTATGGAAAATTCTCTGTCAATTCCGATAACGGAAGTAAATTCTCACTCTTTGGCTTTAATTTTACCGACAAGGTAAATTATTCCGACATCGCGCAATTTAATTGGCAAAATACAGGCATTGGAACAAATTTTGTTTTAGTACCCGCTTATACTAATTTATTGGTGGAAGGTGTTTTTGCTTATTCCAATTACAAAGTTAATTTTAAAAATCCTTCGAATGAAAGCGATGCAAAATCGAGCAGTATTAGCGGTTTGAATACGGGTTTTAATTTCTCCAAATTTATTGGTCGGCAAGAATTACGATTTGGTTTTGAAGGCGTAATAACCAATGCAGCATACAATATCACCAATCCTTATCTTGCACAAGTGAGTTTAACGCGTTCAACCATTGATGTTGGTACTTTTTTTAAATTTAAAGTGATCGATAAAAAGAAACGCATGGTATTTGAGCCAGGCTTTAGACTACAATATTACGCTACACTCAATTATTTTTCACCCGAACCTCGCGCCTCTCTTAAATTCAACTTCACACCAAAGATCCGATTCAAAGCCGCCGCAGGCATTTATAGCCAATCTCTATTCAGCGCTAATAGCGATCGCGATGTTGTGAATTTATTTTACGGATTTATTATTGGTCCCGACAAGAACACTATGTCGGCAACCTACCTTGATAAAAATGGGAATTCTCATAAGTCAAACTCTTCCGTGCAACGCGCAAATCATCTTGTAGCCGGTTTTGAATTTGATATCCTCAAATATTTTGAATTTAATATTGAAGTGTATCAAAAATTCTTTAATGAAGTGATAAATGTGAATCGCGAAAAGGTGTTTGACGATAATGTTCCAAATGCGGCGCGACCGGATGTTCAAAAAAAGGAATTCATTGTTGAACAAGGCCGAGCACAAGGATTTGATGTGGCACTTAAGTTCGAGAGAAAACGTTTTTATTTCTGGGCTGTATATTCATTGGCTTATAATAAACGCTGGTTCAGTAATCCGCAAACCGGTGAGATATTGGAATACCCTCCAAATTTTGACAGAAGACATAATATCAATCTTGTAACATCGTATAGTTTAGGAAAAACAAAGAATTGGGAGATCAACGCACGCTTTAATTATGGATCAGGATTTCCTTTTACACCAACACAAGGCTTCATCAATCAGATCAATGCCGGAGGAAATATCAATTATAATTTTAATACTGCCAATGGATTATTGGGATTTGTTCCCGGCACCATTAACAGTGCACGCCTACCCGATTTTGCACGTTTCGACATTGGTGTAAAATATAAATACCATATCTCTTCAAGAACAACCTTAGAAACAAATTTTGGCGCCACTAATATTCTCGATCGTCAGAATATCTTTTATGTAGATCGTTTTACATTTGCTCGCATCAATCAATTACCCATCATGCCAAGCGTTAATTTGAGTTTGCAGTTTTGATTTCTCGCCTTCGGCGATGCTACCTTTTTTGCCACGAATTACACGAATTTTCACTAATCTATAATTAATTCGATTTCACTAAACGTTATTTTAATAGTGCTCACTAAACACAGATTAGTGCTAATTCGTGAAATTCGTGGCTTATTTTCTAAAAGTTTTTTCTACCTTAGTTATCTTTAAGATCATATCATGGCAATTAAGATCTATACAAAAACAGGCGATAAGGGACAAACATCTCTTATTGGCGGAACGCGTGTTCCAAAACATCATATCCGGATTGAAGCATATGGAACAGTGGATGAATTGAATTCGCACATTGGACTTGTTAGAGATCTTATAACCGAAAAACATTCTCAATATAAATTATTAGTTGAAGTACAAGATAGATTATTTACCATGGGCTCTATTTTAGCAGCTGATCCCGAAAAATCAAAAATGAAATTGCCGGAGTTGCACGAAAGCGATATTGAACTTCTCGAAAAAGCCATTGATGAAATGGATAAAGTATTACCACCAATGAAACATTTTGTTTTACCGGGCGGACATCCCACCATTTCGCAAGTGCATATTGCGCGTTGTGTTTGCAGAAGAGCAGAAAGAAATGTTCTTCACTTAAATGAGATCTCACCTGTAAATGAACTTACATTTAAATATTTGAATCGCTTGTCCGATCATCTTTTCACGCTTTCGCGTCAATTAGCCCTTGATCTCAAAGCCACAGAAACGCCTTGGTTACCGCGACAATAAAATGCCGAGTCCAAAAGAAATAGTGAACACCATGATGGCCACCGATCTTTATAGTCAGTGGTTAGGAATTAGTGTTTTGGAAGTTGGTGCAGGCAATTGCAAAATAAAACTTACTGTGCGAAAAGAAATGATCAATGGTTTTGGAATTGCGCATGGTGGAATAACGTATTGTTTATCCGACAGCGCATTAGCTTTTGCAAGTAATAGTCACGGACCACAAGCTGTTTCTATTGAAACTTCTATTTCCCATACAGCAAAAGTAATGGTAGGAGATATTCTAACGGCAGAAGCAAAAGAATTGAGTCGCTCCAAAAAAATAGCGTTTTACGAAGTGGTGATAAAGAACCAAGAACATAAAATTGTGAGTTTATTCAAGGGCACGGTTTATATTACCGAAAAGAATTGGTAGTTCTTTGATTTGGTTTATAAAATTAGCTTTTCCTTTAGATAAAACAAATTTACATTCGTTCGTTAAACCTTTCTTAAATTCATTGGTCAAAATAAAAAGAACAAGCTTATGAAACTAAGATCCATATTTAGGGCAATACTTATAGTAAGTTTATTGGCCATGAGCTCAAAAGTAGCAGCTCAAAAAAAAGGCGGTCATCCTCACCACAATCATCCTAAAGCTAAAAGGGCTGTTGTAGTTAAGCGCAGTGTTTACCGTCCTGCAAAAGTGGTGGTGTTCCATCCTGTGTGGAGACCAAAATATGCGTATCATCGCCGATGGGTATATTTTCCAAAGTACAATTTGTATTGGGATAATTGGCGTAACCATTATGTATTTTTAAATGGTCCGGTTTGGGTATCGCAAGCTGCTGCACCTCCTGTTATAGCGAATGTGAACCTCGAGAGTGAAGCCAGTAAAGAATTAAAAGAAGAGGATGATGATACAGATGATATCTATAAAGATAATTCCGCTCACAAAGCAGAATGAAATTACATTATTCGATAACCATATAATTTATATTAAAAGCCATACCACTTCCCGGAATATTTACAGCAGTATTATTTTTGAGATAGATCTGAAAAAAACCAGGTGTTACCGCTGAAATATAATAGGACATTCCCTGAAAATCGGAAGTTGGGGTTAAAACAACTGTTGGTGGTACTGTGTATCCTTTATTAAAATCGACCCTAATTCCGATCTGTCCTCCAATGTTGATCATGCCGGTTGTTGTTACAACTGCGAGTATAGATCCTTTCACATCAGTTCCTCCGGCGTTTGTATAACTAACGCTTGATACGCCGCCTGACATTGTATACGTACTAATTGTTGGAGCTGCTCCGGTAGATTTTAAGTGTCCATTCTCTACCCATAACGCAACCGACGATGTTGCTGCGGATGCGTTCGAATGTATGGCCGCTCCCGTACCGCTAACAACGGCTACAACACCTTCTGAATTATTTACTGATTCAAATTTTGCAGCCGGCCCTGTTCCAAGATTCCTCCATCCGTAAAATGCCGGGCTTATTCCGCTTGCAGTACCATACACACCCGGTCCCATTCCATTGTTCATTCCAAAAACTCCTGCAGCAATAGTATTAGAAGCAACTGTTTCGCCTCGCACTCCCGAGCCAGCGGTATTATTAAAACCAACCACACCCGCCATAGCTATATTGGTACTATTGGCTGTGCCCCTAACACCATAACCTGTGCCGTTACTAAGACCGTTAACGCCACTACCAGAACCTGTATTAAGACCAAAAACTCCAGCGATCGCCGTACTAGATGCAACAGCCTCTCCTCTTACGCCATGCCCTGCTCCAGTATTTTGTCCCCAAACTCCATTCGCTGCATTTGAAGTTGAATTTGTTTTACCAACAACACCATTTGCAGATGCAACCGGTGAACCGGAAGTTATCTCACCCATAACACCTGCATTTGCATTATTAGGATTACTATTTGTTCCGTAAACACCCGCTGAGATACTTGAATTAGCAACACCCCATACACCGGGTCCACCATTGGCAGGTCCTTGCCATCCGTAAACACCGGGACCAGCACCGAAATTAGATCCTAACACACCTGCCGCAACACCACTTGTTCCATTTGTTTCACCATAAACTCCATTTGCACTGGTGCTACTGGAGTTAGTTGAATTGCCTCCGTACACACCGGGGCCTCCTGACAAATTTTGACCTTGAACACCGGGAACAGAAGACTGAGCGCTACCATAAACACCCATTCCATTTCCAATATTCTGTGCGGTTATTGCAGCATTACCAAGTGTAGATTGCGTGAGCGCATAAATAGCATTTCCATTAACGCCTGTTGCATAAATGGCAATTGTGGTTGAAGATGGATTAGCTTGAACATCTAATTTTGCATTAGGTATGTTTGTACCAATACCAACTTTATCGGAAGGTGTGCTTAGAAATACACTACCAATGGTACTACTCCAAGGACTAGTTGGTATTGAGGTTGCGGTGTTACCCGCTGCATTGATCTGATAATTATTTCCTCCAACAGCAGTAATGGTAACGTTAGTACCCGCTGTATAATTAGGGACGTTTATATTAAATGTATTTGTTCCCGAAGTTGTAACGGTAACATTTGATGAAGCCGTTAAACTTCCACCCGGTGAAGTGTTTCCTGCTTTCTCGGCATATAATGCGTAAGGAACACTAATTAATTGTTGATTACTGATCTCAACACCATAACTTGTTCCACCATTAGGATCAATAGCTACTCCCAAATAATATTTATCAGCACCCCAACTAATAGTACCTAAACCACCCGCTGTATTAGTTCCGATCTTTATCTCAAAAATTCCAAATT
>JAHEYC010000140.1 GCA_023251775.1 Sphingobacteriaceae bacterium
TTCTGCTTGCTTAACGGTAGGGAATTGTTGTTGTGTAAAACGTGTAATGCCATCTGGATGATCGGTTACTTCGGCCTGACCGAACTCTTGTAAATTCTTATATTTAAAATTTTGTGGTTTGCGGTATGCGCCAATTTGCACTTTGAAAATTAATCCGCTGGCACAATAATCTCCCACCATTTGAAGCATTTGTTGATACACTGCAGGATCATTTAATGTTTTACCTTTTATTGGGGCAAGATCAGGCAGATTACTTGTTGAACAGGGATCATTTGAAACTACGGTTGGTGTTTCGGCAACTGTAGGTGTGATCACGGCCGTATTTGTTACAACAACTTTGGTGGTGTCTTTTGGTCCGGGAGGATACAAATAAAAATCTTTTTTCACTTCCAAGAATTTATCGAGGTTTGCAATATCTATATCTTCTATCACTGATTCAAACCCGGTGGCATTAACTTTTATACGATACGTTGATCCCGGACTAATTGCCAAAAGATATTTTCCGGTAACATTATTAGAATAATATGGTCCAATTAATTTCCCATCTTTGTTCTTCGTAACTTCAATAATAGCTTCCATAGGTTTATCATTTCCATACACAACCCCTTTTAATACGGCAACAATTGGTTTCTCTCCTAAAATTCCGGGCTGTACTGTGTAAATATCCTCTCCGCCTTTTCCACCTTCGCCTGCGGGACGGTTACTGCTAAAATAACCTTTATCACCTTTTGAATTGATCACATAGTAAAGGTCATCTTCTGTAGTATTTAATGGCATACCCATACTTTTTGGCTCGGTCCACTGATCCTCTTTCAGAATAGAGAACATAATGTCATATCCTCCTATGCTATTGTGCCCTTTTGAACTAAAAAATAAAGTGATCCCATCAGGATGAATGAAGGGCGCATCATCATCAAATTCGGTATTGATCTTTGGTCCCAAATTTATGGCAGGACCCCAATCGCCATTGATCTTTACGCTTGCCCAAATATCGCGGCCGCCTTTACCACCCGGACGTTCGCTTGAGAAATATAACACTTGTCCGTCGGCCGAAATAGAACAACTGCCTTCCCATGCTTGCGAATTCACATTTTCATTTAGTGGTTCAGGTTTTGAGAACGTTGTGCCGGTTAAAACACTCATGTAAATATCGCCTTGATTTGTTTCGCTACTTTGGAACATAAAAATATAACGACCATCGGGTGAAATTGAAATGGCAGCATCGTGTCCATTGGTATTTATCTCAGCAACTGATTGGGGAATTCCCCAAGTAGAATCGGGTCCCATTACCGTTACATAAACATCTTCGTGATATTCTCCTTCTTCCTCATCGGGTTGAAGTTTTTCGTTCACTTTTCCACCAACGCTTTTTTTGCCTTTGTAGGTAAACACCATCACACCTTCGTCTGTTGTAATAGCAGGACCATATTCATCCTCTTCGGTATTGACCGTATTCAAATTTTTAAATTTGGCAGTTATTTTTCCTTCAATAAGATTTTTAGCCGCATTACAATTTCTTATAAGAATATCTGCTTCGGCAGCCATGGATTTTTCTTCTTTGCTGGAATTTTTATTGGTGGCTTTAAATTCTTCAAGCTCCTTAATTGCTTTATCGAACTGATAATTTATGTGATATGCTTTCCCCAAATAAAAAGCTGCTGTTGGCGATTTGATCTCGACCTTAAGTCCCTCAAAAACCTCTACAGCTCGCGCTTTTTTCTCGGCATAATTCAAACAACAGAGTCCTAATTTGAATTTAAAGTCAATGTCCTTAGGATATTTAGCGTTTAATTTATCGTAAAGCTCATACGCTTTTGCATACTCTTTATTGTCGAAAAGAGCCTGTGCATCTTCAACCATAGTACCCTTACTTTGCCCGTAAGCAGTGCATTGCAGAAGGACAAGCATGAGCCCGGTTAATAGTATTTTAACATTGCGAAGAATACCCATAAATTTAACTTTAAATATTATAAATTAAACCCTTAGTGTTCAGGCCATTAAAAAAAGATATTAAAAGGGTTCTTTTAATAACCCAAAACGTTGATTTGTATGTTTTTTACGGTAAATTAGAGGAATAATCATGGTTCCGGACACTATCCAACATAACCAGGTTTGGCTTTTAACGGGCTTGATCGCTTTTTATCTCTTCTTTTTTGCAACGGTAATTTATTTTTTGGTTAAAGAAAAAGGGAGTCTCGACGATTTCAATAAAACGGAGCCTTTTTTACACATTAACCTTATCAGGATCACGTTGATCTTTGCATCCATAGGCTTACCAGTATCGGCACTTTTTAGGATGTTCATTGAACCAAGCGAACACAAAGATGATCTTTGGGTATTGGCTGCAAATGGAGGATTGACCTTTGTGCTATTCATTTATACGTTCATTCAAAAGAATAAATTGAATACGATCAAGAATCTAGTTTTGATCGACTATGGACTTTTATGTTTGAGCATTTTATTTTGTTTGTATCGTACCGATCTAACATGGTATTATGCTATTGGAACGATCATTCTATTATCGGTAAGCACATCTTTTATAAATTCCATTCGCAATTTTTTATTCTTTTCTATTTTAATAACAGCCGCTAATTTTAGCATTGCATTTCTTGTGAAAACGCCACATCTGCATCCTTATTTATTTTTATTTGCTGTGTGTTGTTTGATGTTTGTGTCGTTATTATTATTCATTAAGAACAACCAGCGTTTTTCTTTTTCGGAAACTATATTAAATACAACAAAAGCAATAGTAATTGTTTCAAACAAAAAGGGAGAGATCATATTTGTGAATAATACATTCAAAGAAGCGTTAGGGTATACAGACAGTGAAGTTTTGGGCGATGGTTGGTGGAAAGTGAGAAGATTGGTGGAAGGAGAAAAAGACATCAAACAAAAGCTGATCAAAGGAACTTTAGAGAAAAGATCAAAAGTATTATTAGAAACAAAAGCTAAGGACCGTATTTGGATACAATGGGATAATAACCGTTTACCAAATGGAACTACAATTGCTATTGGAACAGACATTACCGAAAAACAAGAAAAAGAACGTGAGTTCAAACATATTGTTGAGAATGCGAAGGATATTATTTATACAACGGATAAGGACGGACATTTTACGTATGTGAACGAAATTGCCATTATGGCTACAGGATATAAACGTGAAGAATTCTTTAAACGAAATTTCAAGGACTTTATTCATAAAGACCATTTGAAACGAGTTGTGGAGCATAACGTAGCGGAATTAAAAAAGAACAGTTACGAAACATATATAGAATTTCCGGTGATAGCCAAAGATGGTCACGAATTATGGTTAGGCCAACAGATCATTTTTAAAATAGATCCTGTAACAAAAAAATTCTCGGGTGCGCAAGCTATTTGTAGGGATATTTCGGAACGCGTAAAAGCCGAGATAAAGTTGAATAGT
>JAHEYC010000103.1 GCA_023251775.1 Sphingobacteriaceae bacterium
TCAAACAATTTGTGCAACGGCAACTGTACTTGCCGGAAACACACCGGTAATAGGAACAGGATTGTGGACATTAATTTCCGGTGGAGCAACTATTACCACACCAACTCTACCAACAACAGGCGTAACTGCAGTTTCAATTGCAACAAGTAATATTTTACAATGGACAATTAGTAATGGTGTTTGTCCAAGTTCATCGTCAACGATGTCGATCCAACGCGATGCACTTCCAACAGTATCGAGTGCAGGACCAAATCAAACAATTTGTGCAACGGCAACTGTACTTGCCGGAAACACACCGGTAATTGGAACAGGATTGTGGACATTAATTTCGGGTGGAGCAACTATTACCACACCAACTCTACCAACAACAGGAGTAACTGCAGTTTCAATTGCAACAAGTAATATTTTACAATGGACCATTAGTAATGGTGTTTGTCCAAGTTCATCATCAACGATGTCGATCCAGCGTGATGATCTTCCAACCGTATCGAATGCAGGACCAAATCAAACAATTTGTGCAACGGCAACTTTACTTGCGGGAAATACTCCGGTGATAGGAACAGGCTTATGGACATTAGTTTCCGGTGGAGCAACTATTACCACACCAACTCTACCAACAACAGGAGTGACCGCAGTTTCAATTGCAACAAGTAATATTTTACAATGGACGATCAGCAATGGTGTTTGTCCAAGTTCATCATCAACCATGTCGATCCAACGCGATGCACTTCCAACAGTATCGAGTGCAGGACCAAATCAAACAATTTGTGCAACGGCAACTGTACTTGCGGGAAATACTCCGGTGATAGGAACAGGCTTATGGACATTAATTTCGGGTGGAGCAACTATTACCACACCAACTTTACCAACAACAGGCGTAACTGCAGTTTCAATTGCAACGAGTAATATTTTACAATGGACGATCAGTAATGGAGTTTGTCCAAGTTCTTCTTCAACCATGTCGATCCAACGCGATGCACTTCCAACAGTATCGAATGCAGGACCAAATCAAACAATTTGTGCAACGGCAACTGTACTTGCCGGAAACACACCGGTAATAGGAACAGGATTGTGGACATTAATTTCCGGTGGAGCAACTATTACCACACCAACTCTACCAACAACAGGAGTAACTGCAGTTTCAATTGCAACAAGTAATATTTTACAATGGACAATTAGTAATGGTGTTTGTCCAAGTTCATCATCAACCATGTCGATCCAACGCGATGCACTTCCAACAGTATCGAGTGCAGGACCAAATCAAACAGTTTGTTCAACTGCTGCAACACTCGCAGGTAATGTGCCAATTATTGGAACAGGTTTATGGAACTTAGTTTCGGGTGGAGGAACAATTACAACTCCAACATTGCAAAACTCAGGTTTAACATCGTTAACGGTTGGCGTAAATGTATTCCAATGGACAATTAGTAATGGTGTTTGTCCAAGTTCTTCTTCAACTGTTTCAATACAGCGTGATGATAATCCTACGGTTTCAAATGCAGGTCCATCACAATCTGTTTGTTCAACAAATGCAACCATGGCAGGAAATATTCCTTCCGTTGGAACAGGAACATGGACATTAGTGTCAGGTGTTGGAACAATTGTGAGTCCTAATGCAAATAATAGTGCGATCACAGGATTAGGTTTAGGAACAAATGTTTTCCAATGGACAATTGGAAATGGTGTTTGTCCAAACTCTTCGTCAACAGTTGCGATCACTTCATTTACAAATCCAACAGTTGCTAACGCAGGACCAAATCAAACTATTTGTGCAACAGCTACTGTGTTGGCTGCGAATACGGCAACCATTGGTTCAGGTGTTTGGGCAGTGTTGGTTGGACCGGGCGTAGTAACTTTACCGTCATCACCAAACTCAGGTGTAACAGGATTAGCTGTTGGAATAAATGTTTTCCAATGGTCTATCACTAATGGTGTTTGTCCGGTCTCTGTTTCTACAGTTACAATTCAAGTGGATGCAAATCCATCTATTTCTAATGCAGGACCAAACCAAACCGTGTGTGTGAATTACGCAAATTTAAATGCAACACCTCCTGCTATTGGAACAGGAAGTTGGACTCTACTTGTAGGAGCAGGTACAATTGTTTCACCTTCATCGGCAACATCATCTTTAACCGGGATCCCAATTGGAACAGATATTCTACAATGGACAACATCTAATGGTGTGTGCCCTTCTAGTTCTTCTACAGTTTCTATTATGTCTATTGCGAATGTTGGTCCGGTTAATGCCGGGGCTGATCTTTTCTTCTGTGGATACACTCCAACGTTGAACGCTGCAACACCTGCAGTTGGTTCAGGAACTTGGGTTCCTTTGGGCTCGGGGCCAAATGTTGCGAGTCCAAATAATCCAACAACCAGTGTTACATTTACAAGTGCGAACACTTACACTTATGTTTGGTTTGTTGGCTTCTTAACTTGTCCTAATTTATCGGATACATTGCAAGTTACTTTGTATGATATGCCAACGCCTGCGAGTGTGAGTGGCGATCAAACAGTTTGTATCTCAAGTGCAAATACAACTATAAGTGCGAACACACCAACCATTGGAACAGGCATTTGGAACGTGATCACCGGTCCTGGTTCGGTAACTACTCCATCAAATTCTATTTCTCCGGTTACAGGATTAACGGCAGGAATGAATTCGTTTCAATGGGTTATTAGTAATGGAACTTGTCCACCAAGTACAGCTACTACAAATATTTTGGTGGATGCTGCTCCTTCAACACCGGTTGCAGGACCGGATCAAACTATTTGTGTAAATAGTACAACGAGTTTGAATGCAACAAATCCTCCTATTGGCGTAGGTGTTTGGAATGTGTTGGCCGGTGGTGGTGCGGTAACAACTCCAACATTTAATAATAGCGCGGTAACAACATTAACGGTTGGTATAAATACATTCGGATGGACAGTTACCAATGGTGCGTGTCCACCACAAACCGACAACGTAAATATTTTTGTTGATGATCTTCCGTCAATTGCTTTAGCCGGCGCCGATCAATTTACATGTTCGTTAAGTACATTCATGTCAGGAAATATCCCTGCAATTGGTAACGGTACTTGGATCCCAATGGGCGCGGCGCCAAATGTAAATTCTCCAACATCATTCAGTTCTGCGGTTTCGTTCACTAACCAAGGAATTTACTCTTATGTGTGGACAGTTGGCAATGGGGTTTGCCCTACGTCAACCGACGTTGTGAACATAAATACATTCTTGAATCCTTCTGATCCTGATGCCGGTGCCGATCAAACAATTTGTGCAATGAACACAACACTGAATGCAAATATTATAACTACTGGAACTGGCACATGGATCCCGGTTAATGTTCTATCATCGGTAACAAATAGTTTAGCAAATAGTACGAGTGCCACATTACCTAACCAAGGTGTATTTGGTTTTGTATGGCAAACAAGTAATTCGGCATTTTGCCCAATGAAAAACGATACAGTGTATATCAGAACATATTCAAATCCGAGTGCAGCAAATGCAGGATTGGATATCACAAGCAGTTGTTTAATGAATTCGCTTGTAGCAATTACACCAAGCGTTGGAGTTGGTACTTGGTCTATCATCAGCGGATCAGGTTCGTTTGATAATATCAATAGTCCTAACGCGCAGTATTTATCGGATGCAGATGGAAAAGTAAAATTAGTGTGGACCGTTTCAAATGGAAATTGCCCTTCAACTACCGACACAATGGATCTTTACATTGATCCTTTATTGATCCCGCAGATCATCACACCAAATGGTGATGGAAGTAATGATGTGTTCGATATCAAATTAATTAGTTGCTTAAGCGGAGTTAAGATCAGCATCTTTAATCGTTGGGGTAATTTAGTTTACGATTCAAATGATTATAAAAATGATTTCAAAGGCTACAATAATTCCGGACAACCTTTGGCAGATGATACCTATTTCTACATTTTAGAATTACCAAAGAAAACATATAAAGGGTATGTGGTTGTGAAAACTCAATGATGAAAAGAGTGATTAAAATATTCATTTTTGTTTTGTGTTGCTTAAGCATCAAGGCGCAGCATTATCCAACATTTAGTCAATACATTGTAAACGGACTTGCTATAAATCCTGCCTATGCCGGAAGAAATGGTGTAATGGACGTTACCATGTCGCACCGCAGGCAATGGTTAGGATTCAATGGTTCGCCTGTTACTACAGCATTTAGTTTAAATACTCCACTGCGACAAAAAGCAATTGGTGTTGGAATGTCGGTGATCGATGATAAGATCGGACCATTTAGTAATCAATTAATAAGTGGAATTTATTCATACAGAGTAAGAGTTGGTAAATATAAATTGAGCTTTGGTTTACAAAGTGGAATAGCAATTAGCAAGGCCAACTATGATGCACTGGCAAGAAACCAGCAACAAGACGCATTAATTAATGGACAACGCCTTGTTAATATCGGATTCATTTCGGGCGCTGGCGTATACTTACACAACAAACAATTGTTCGCAGGATTGAGTGCTCCGTACTTGGTAAATACTTTAAATAGCGATTTTCTCAAAGAAAATCCGATCATTTTAACCGGTGGTTATTTTATTGGATTGGATCGCGACCACGGCTTAAAGCCCTCAATATTAGTAAGATACGTGCATAATTCGCCTGTTAGCGGTGATATCAATTTGAACTACTATTACAAATATCAATTTGGCTTTGGAATTTCTTATCGCACAAACAAATCGCTCGTTGGTATAGCGGAGTTCGGCATCAGCCACCAGCTAAGGGTTTGCTATAGTTACGACTGTGAATTAAATCGTTTAAAAAAATATCAAAGCGGGTCGCATGAGATACTCATAAGGTATTACTTTGGGTATAATATCAATGCGAAGAATCCGCGAACTATGTTCCTATAGCAAAACTATTGGTCTACTAATCATTTTAGTATGTCAAGGATTTACTTTCTCACTTCGCTCACAAAATTCAATCGCCGATTCTTCTCGAATAAAAGTAGTTCCGCTTTCAAAGATCAACACAAGAGAAGCAGAGTACTCACCATTCAAATTCAAGGATAAATTTTATTTTGTTTCCGATCGTGAAAATGATTTCGCGGTGATCTACTACGATCAAACTACCAATCATCAATTCTCGGATCTGTACCGCGCTAACATGAAGGACACGTTGAAGTTCAAAAAAGTAATTTCGATAAGCGCCAAAATAAAAACAAAATTTTATATTGGTCCGAGTTGCGAGACCAACGATGGATTTTATTGCACCGTAAATAATTCTGAATTTGTAAAGTCGAAAAAGAAATTGCCTTTGCAAATAAATTATTTGGCGAAAGATGAAAAGAATCATTTGCTAAAACCTACAAGAATAAACTTCGGATTAAATGATACTATCTCGTGCGGACAGCCGAGTGTTTGGGCTGATACGCTTATGTTCTTTGCCAGCGATCTGTTTGCGACAGGAAAAATTGATCTCTTCTATAGCATCAAAAAAAATGGAGAGTGGGGAAAACCTATGAGTTGCGGACCAAAAGTAAATACGGAGTACAACGAATTATTTCCATACTTCATAAATAAAACATTGTATTTTGCTTCTGATAGACCAAACGGAAACGGTGGTTTGGATATTTATGCAGTAAATGTATTTGAAGAGAATCCGGAAGTAAAATTATTAGGCGCCCCAATAAATAGTTCGTCAGATGATTTTGGTGTTTACATTGATTCAACACAACGCAGCGGTTATTTTAGTTCTAACCGAAGTGGCAATGACGATATTTATTATTACAAATCGATCGTCCCTGAATTTGATAATTGTAAGGAGGTAGAAAGTAATAATTACTGTTTCACGTTTTACGAAGAAGCCAGTATGGACACAAAAGATACTATTGCTATGGATTACGAATGGCGCTTTGGTGATGGAGCAGTTATGCGTGGTTTGGAAGTGAAACATTGCTACCAAACACCCGGTAAATTTTTGGTGGAGTTGAATGTTGTTGACAAAACAACCGGAACCGTTTTTTTTAACGAGGTCAATTACGAATTTGAATTAAAGAATATTGTTCAGATCTATATCCACTCACCCGATACTGCCAAAACAAACACAGAAATACCCTTTGACCCAACGTACACCAATTTGGATAGTTTACAAATTTCAAGTTATTATTGGGATTTTGGCGATGGACAATTTTCGTTTGACGAAAAACCGAATCATGTTTATTCAAAAGAAGGAACCTATTATATCAAACTTGGACTAGAAGGAAAAATTGGCATGAAAAAAATAAAGGATTGTTCAACAAAGCGAATAGTTATTTCTGATAAAGTGGATAAACCCATCTATTCCTTTAATCCTCCAAGAAAAGTTGAAAAACCTGAGGAACTTCAAAAAAGATTGTTGGATAGTTTGGCAAAGAACGACAAAGAGCTGTATGCATTTGTAATGAAAAAACTCAAAGAAGATTCTGTTGCAGGGGTTAAGAAGTTTGTGACCATTGAAAAACAGCAGAACGGAAGTGAAAAAGTTGGCATTCTTCCGAAGGATGATAAATACAAAAATCTAACGAATGTGTATTTATTCAACGAAAAAGACAGTACAGTAACTTACAAGGTTCACATCGGTGTTTCTCCTGATAAATTGGAACCAAATGATCCAGCGTTCAAGGGACTCGATAAAATATCATATGTTCTTTTGGATAGTTTGTATCATTATTTTTATGGCGCTGCAAAAACAATGGATTCCATTATCCCATATTACGAACGTTCAAAAAAGGAAGGCTTCAATGCATCAGTGATAAGTTCGTTCGCCAAAGATATCCTGATGCAAAATCCGAATTTGCGATATCAATTCGCAATGCTAAAGGACACCATTCGTAAAGGTTACGTACGTCCCGGAAAATATCCTTCGTTAACAACAAACTCTACTGTTGCAACAAATTCTGCGGTGGTAACAAACACGGTAGTAAAAGATCCAAAAGATAATGTGGTGATCAATCCAAAAAACAACAACGTAAATCCTAAGAATAACAACATTGTAAAAGAACCAAAAAATAATATCATCGATCCTCCCGATAATTCCGACACACGAGTTTCTTATCGCGTACAAATTGGCGCTTATCGAACGCCTAAACCAAAAAATGCATTTGATGCTTTGCGCGGAACTGTGCGTGAAGTATTGACCGATGATGGATGGTATAAATATGTAACTGATAACGTTGTAACTTTAGAGAACGCTATGGATCTCCAAATTGCCTTAGAATCAATGGGTTACGACAATGCCTTTATCACGGCTTATAAAGGAAAAAAACGCATTTCCATAGTGGAATCGGTGTTTGATGGCTTATGCGTTTATTTTGATCTTGACAAATTTAATATTCGTCCAAACGAGCAAGAAAAGATCGATTATTATTTCAAGAATTATACAAATAAAACCATAAAAGAAGTTGAACTTGAGGGAAATACTTGTAATTTAGGAACTGCTGAATACAACTTTAAACTAAGTGAGCGCAGGGTTTTATCGGTAGAAAAAGCCCTCGAGCCTTATATAAAAGTTAAGATCAAACGTAAATTCTTAGGTGAGTTCTATCCACTTTACAACAACTCACCCGAAGAGATCCGACGTTTGAACAGAAGGGTGGACGTACTTATTTTAAATTGATCTTATGCACGTAAAAAAAATAATCTTTAGCCTCGCTCTCTTTTTATTATTCACCACAGTTTGGTCGCAAGCTATTCCTTCTGAGGATGAAAAAATTCCGTACTTCACTACATTTTCTAAGAATGCAAAATTGTCGTTTGGCGATGATGATTTTGTACAGATCATTTTTTTTGTTGTTCCCGAAAAATCCAACGACCCATTTTATATCCGCGTTTATGACGCTGATAATGGTGGAACAATTGACGAGAAGGTTGCGAATTTCAATTCAAAAACCAAATTCTCTTTTTATGGTGGTAAAGGCGCTCATTCAGATAAGGCTGCACAGGAGCTTTCCCCTAAGGGAAATTATAAATCGGGTGTATTCATAACAGGTAAAACTTTTGGAGAGGATGCTACGTTGGATGGTAATTGGTACGAATTTGGCCCATTCAATCCAAAAGAGGGTGAATTGCAAAGCAATTTTAATGGCTATGTTTTTAAAATGGTGGTTGAGGGTCTTGATGGTGATGATGGAAATCTTTATAAATTATTTTTGTCCTCACAAAAAGATAAGAACGTAAAAGTGGAGGGCGCCAATTCTTTTTACTATGAATATACATTTAGATTGGAAGAGAAAGCCGGATATGTTGGTCATATTTATCCTTATGTAACTCAAGACGTGATCGAAGTTGATATTAGCACATTCGATTATGATAACGCCGGAACCATCAGAGTAGTGTCGGTTGAGAAAAAAGGTGAGATGTTCGCTTCCGAAACAGAAGGCGTATGGGCCCAGGTTAAATTCAAGATCGAAAAAGCTGAGATAGGTACTTCCCTGGATATACAATTCATTAATAAGAATACAGTTAAAAATAATAACGTAGCGGTTTATATTACTAACCAGTATGGCGTAGCCATGCCTTTTTTTTCCCAACCCATTGGCGGTGTACCAAAATACAAGTATAATATAAAAATGAAACCCGCTAAATAAGTGCACAGATATTTACTCATACTTTTTGTTTGTGTTTCTGCATTTGCAAGAGCGCAGGAATATAAATTCAATGTATTTACTCAGGAGCAAGGCTTACCCCAACCTTATGTTTACGATCTTGTTCAAGATAAACGTGGTTTTCTTTACATAGCAACCGGCGATGGATTGGCTATTTATGGTGGTAAGAAAATGGCGAAGTTCACCAAAAAAGATAGTTTAGCTGAAAGTTATTGTAGTGCATTATTCCTCGATTCAAAACAGAGCTTATGGGTAGGACATTTTGAAGGGCACGTTTCAAAAAGAACAAATGATAAATTCAAAAAACTGCATACAAATGAAGAGGCGCTTGCACGTGTAGTTGCGTTTGCTGAAGATTCCAGAGGATATATTTATTTTGCCAATGCAGCAGGAGGATTGTATGTTGTTAAAGAAGATGGAGAACCGAAATTATTTACCGAAGAGGAACTTCCACCTATCAACGACATAAAGATCAAAGAAGATGTACTTTACACCGCCACGCAAGAAGGTGTTTTGATGTTTGAACTTGGAAAAAGTTCAAAGTCCTCAAAAACGCTTGAAGGAACTAAAGATAAGAATACAACCTGTATTGAAATATCTTCGCGCAACGAATTATGGATCGGCGAAGATGGAATTGGTGTTGAATTATTCTTAAAAACCAATAACGAATACAAGTCGCTTCTAACTTATTCGGTTGAATTAAAAAGCAATAAGAATAATGTTAAAGATATTTGTTTAAAAGGGAATAATGAGATGTGGATATCTCTCACAGGTGAAGGTTTATGCATGTTACGATTTACAAGTAATTATCGTCTCGAAAAACAAACTACTATTAACAACAAGAATGGTTTACAAAGTCAATTTATAAATCGAATTTTTGTTGATAAAGAGGCAAACCTTTGGTTCGGTTCAACCGGTAATGGTTTGTTCCAATTCTTATCAAGTAGATTTGAACGCTTTAGTACTTCCAACTTTTTGCCATTTGATGATGTAAGAACGATAGCCGTTGATGATTCAATGAATATTTACGTTTCGGATGATAAAAAAGTGTTCGTCTTCAACACGGAAACAAAACTTTCTATTGGTCACGATCTTATTGCTAAAGGAATAGAGGAAGAGATCAAAACAAGTTTCATCAACAAATTAACCAACGAGCTTTGGATAGGTACCAGTCAGAATTTACATGTTTACGATATTTCTAAGAATAAAATGGTGTATAAGAAGGCAATTCCAACATTCAAGGGGAATGGTGTGAATTATGTTGCCAAAGATCAAACAGGGCAGTTCCTTGTATGTACCACTGAAGGATTGTTTTATACGAACGAGAAATTGGAGGTGTTAAAAGAATTCAATACCAACTCCGGCGCTCCTCATAATAATTTTCTGAGTGTTTTTATTGATCGCTTCGACAATGTGTGGACCTTCTCTCCCGAAACTCCTTTGTATCATATTAGCAGTGGCGGTGAGGTGGAATTACAAAAAACAATTATGAGCGATAAGGATACTTTATCGCCATTCAAATTCAATTCTGGCGTACAGGATAAAGATGATAATATTTGGTTCGCTACCGAGGGTGAAGGTGTTTATTGTTATCGTAAGAACAGAAAACCAAACTTCATACACTTTACAACGGAAGATGGATTGAGTTCTGATTTTTGTTATGGAATAACCGTTACGCAAAAGGGAGATGTTGTTACCATTCACAAGAACGGGATAAGTATCAAATACGCGAATTTAAAGACCTTCAGAAGTATTAACAGATCAAATGGTTTACCTGCTAACATTGTGAACAACAATGCCATTTACAAAGGTAGAAGAGGAAATATATACATGGGGAGTACCGAAGGTTTGATCCGCTATCTTCCAAGCGAGGATGCTATCAATTTAAATCCGCCTGTTCTATCTTTTCTTTCAGTACGAACCAATACTACAGTTCATCAATTAGATTCGGTTTACAAATTACCGTATGATAAGTATGAATTGACAATAGATTTTGTTGGAGTTTCGTTAACTAATCCCGGGGGTGTTACTTACAAGTATCAACTCGAAGGTTTTGAGGACAACAAACGAACCACTACAGAGCAAAGTGTAACGTATCCTAATTTACCCGACGGTGATTATAAATTCGTGATCACTGCTTTTAATTCTGATAATATTCCAACGCAAAGCCCCGCAACATTTAGAATTACCATTGCCAAACCTTTCTGGAAAAAACTTTGGTTCATTGTTGCAGCATCTGCTTTTGTGATCCTTGTATTTTTCCTCCTCTTTAGATGGAGAACCAAAAAACTTCAGAAAGATAAGGAGATATTGGAAGGATTAGTGAAAGAAAAAACAGGTGAGTTAGTATTGGAAAAAGAAAAAATTGAGAAAGCTAACGAAATGCTCAACGAAAAAAATCAGGATATCACGGCCAGTATTGCATATGCCAAACGAATTCAAAATGCGGTATTACCCGATCCGGAGGATATCAGTAAAAAGCTTAATTTGTTTGTATTTTATAAGCCTCGTGATATTGTAAGTGGAGATTTTTATTGGTTCTCCGAAACGGAAAAATATTCTTATGTGGCTGTTGTAGATTGCACAGGTCACGGTGTTCCGGGAGCATTTATGAGTTTATTGGGATCCACGTTTTTGGATCAGGTATTAATTGAACATAAAGAAGCAACTCCTGCGCTTATTTTAAATGAATTGGACAAAAAATTACATAAGGCCTTTAAAAAGAAAGAGGAGGAGAATAGGATAGGGGATGGAATGGATGCCATGGTTCTACGAATAAGCAAGAGTACAGGAGAG
>JAHEYC010000104.1 GCA_023251775.1 Sphingobacteriaceae bacterium
CTTATCCGTTTTTTTTTGTTGCCACTACTTTATTTGTTGCATCTCTCAATTCTACATTCACTTCTGCAAACGGTTTTTTATCTATCGTCACAATTTTTCCCTCAATATCAAAAAATCTTCCGGAACCCGGTCGTAAATTATATTTTGGAATACAAAAATAAAACCTAATGTGCTCCGATCTATCCGCATCTTTAATAATAACATCATTTGCTTTTTGAGTTAGTCGCGATTTTTCTTTGGTAACCGTTACATCAAACAAAATAAATCGCGAACTAAATTCTTTTGTGCTTATTTTTCCGCTGAATACATTGTAAGAGCTATCCGACCCGCTCATATCATAGGTCTCCACGCAATCGCTTTTATGAATATCCTTCA
Source organism: Sphingobacteriaceae bacterium (assembly GCA_023251775.1). Taxonomy (GTDB): domain Bacteria; phylum Bacteroidota; class Bacteroidia; order B-17B0; family Aurantibacillaceae; genus Aurantibacillus. Next base: position 376 of record JAHEYC010000104.1, read on the forward strand.
TTAAACAAGCTGTGGTCTTAAGCACTTCGATGTGATAATTCATATTCATCACATTCACGCCAAAAAAATTCTTGAATGCTTTATCTACAAAAGTTTTAGTGCTTAATATCTCATTATACACATCCTTATCAACCGCTTCCGTAACAAAAATCCGTTCATCGCCAACAACCAACACCTCTATCTCAAAAGCGCTGTTCTCATCTATATATTCACGGATCCTCGGCGTTAAAAATGATTTCTCACTATTAATGGTCACTCTAAATTTAATACTGGAATTCTTGTTAGATGCTAATACCCCTTTACTTAATTTGGTTCTACTCTCAGCATCCACTTCCGGAAAATATCTGAACTCGTTAACCTCATCATTCCACGATTCGATCCTCTTGATGCTGAATTTATAATCGTTATTCTCGTTTGAAGTGCCAAAGGCATAAGCTATAACTCGGTCGATAAGCTTATTTGAACTTTCAAGGTCTTTGTACTCAATTTTTCCAACTAGATATGGGTCGATCTTATTTAAACCGGATAAGGTTAATATAGAGGCAAAAAATAAAATACAGGCGAGAGTTCGTTTCATAAGATCGGGTCCTTAATTGACCAAAGTAAAAATAGTATTTTTCCCGAATTATTCAAAAAATTCGTCTAAAATCACAATTTTGAATGCTCTACCAGGTAAACAGACCCCCCAACAGCAGTCTTTATGAACGCACTTGCGAGATTCAAAAATTACCCTACCTTAGTAGTCCATTTTTAAAACAATTCATCATGGCAAAGAAATCAAAAAAGAAACCTGCAAAGAAAGCTGTGAAAAAGTCAGCGAAAAAAGTAGCAAAGAAGCCTGCGAAAAAAGCAGCTAAGAAAAAATCAGTTAAGAAAGTAGCTAAGAAAAAAACAGCTAAAAAAACCGCGGTAAAAGCATTACCAAAATCAAACTCCATCAATCCTTATCTTACGTTCAACGGAAATTGTGAGGACGCATTTAATTTTTACAGATCTGTTTTTGGAGGAGAGTTCCCGTACATCGGACGATTTAAAGATATGCCTCCAATGGAAGGTCAACCTCCCGTTCCTGAACATTTAGGTAAAATGATCATGCACGTATCATTACCAATTGGGAACGGTACAATTTTAATGGGTAGCGATAGTTCTGAAGAATGGGGACACGCTACAAACATTGGAAATAATTTTAATATTTCGGTTAATGCAAAAAGTCGCGAAGAAGCCGATCGCTTATATCAAGGACTTGCTCATGGTGGTAAAACTACAATGCCAATGAATCAAACATTTTGGGGATCGTACTTTGGTATGCTAACTGATAAATACGATATTCAGTGGATGGTGAGTCACGAAGAAAGTAAAGGCGATAAAATGTAATTTCTAAATTCCAATTTTTTAAAAGCCGGTTAACGCCGGCTTTTTTTATGCACATAACTCTTTGCAAACAATAATACATTACTTTTGTGTGCGCTAATTAAATTATGGAACAACTAAGCAAAGGCAGTCGCATCATCAACATTATTAGGCAATCGCTAAAGGGCGAGCAGCATGATTATACTCAGGGAAGTATTCCCCGCGCAGTTTTTTTATTGGCTATACCAATGATATTGGAATTAAGTTTAGAAAGTGTGTTTGCAGTGGTAGATATGTTCTTTGTAAGTAAACTCGGACAAAACGCTATTGCTACTGTTGGGTTAACCGAATCGGTGATCACCATTGTTTATTCGCTAGCCATTGCATTAAGTACAGCGGCAACCGCTATTGTAGCACGACGAATTGGCGAAAAAGATCCTGAAGCCGCTGCGCATGCGGGAGCACAATCGTTGATCATTTCGTTAATCGCAACACTTGTATTAAGTGTGTTTGGTGTTGTGTTTGCACCACAAATTTTAGCAGCAATGGGCGCCAGCGATGAAGTTGTAAAAGAAGGCGCCATTTTTACACGCATCATGATGGGTGGAAGCATTGCTATTATTTTTTTATTTCTAATAAACGGAATTTTTAGAGGCGCAGGAGATGCTGCCATGGCTATGAAAAGTTTATGGATAGCAAGTATCATAAATATTATATTGTGTCCTATTATGATCCATTTTTTTGGATTAAAAGGTGCAGCCATTGCAACGGTTATTGGAAGAAGTACAGGCGTAATATATCAATGTTATCATTTATTTAAAGGAAGTGGTATTTTAAAATTTGCCAAACATCATTTTAAAGTGAATGCAGAATTAGCGAAGTCAATTTTTACAATTGCATGGCCTGCTTTTTTGCAATTTATTATTGGAAGTGGAAGTTGGATAGTATTAGCACGCTTAGTTGCCGAAACCGGAGGAACAACAGCTTCAGCAGGATATCAAGTGGCCATACGGAATGTGGTATTCTTTATTTTACCTGCGTGGGGATTAAGTAATGCCGCAGCTACTTTGGTTGGACAAAATTTAGGCGCCAAACAATTTGAACGGGCGCAAAAAAGCGTGATGCTCACTATGAAATACAATATCATCTTTATGAGTTTTGTGATGATCTTGTTCTTATGCTTTTCAGGTCCTATTATTAGAATTTTTACACAAGATGAAGCTGTGATAGATTATGGCGCGCGCGCTTTACAAATAATTGGATCGGGTTATATTTTTTATGGCATTGCAATGGTAATGACGCAAGCATTGAATGGTGCGGGAGATACACGAACTCCAACCATCATTAATTTGGTTTGCTTTTGGGCATTTCAAATTCCCTTAGCGTATGTTCTTTCAAAAGGTTTAGAAATGGGAACAAACGGAATTTTTATTGCTATACCTGCCGCCGAAATTTTAATTGCGTTAATGGCCTGGTATTATTTTAAAAAGGGAAAGTGGAAAGAGGTAAAGGTTTAAGAGGCAAAAACCACAGAGATGCTTCGCATCTCACGGAAGTTTACACAGAGGTCACAAAGAAAAATATTATGTAATTATGCGTCTAGTGAGCTCCGCGTCCTCTGTGCAAACTCTGTGAAGCGCTTTAGCGCGCCCTGTGGTTTCTGCCTCTAAATGCGAATACCCACCAACAACACATCATCCACCTGCTCCAGATCACCCATCCAATCTTCAAATGTTTTATCCAATATTGATCGCTGTTCTTCCATTGGTTTTTTTGAGATCTCAAGTAACAGATCATTCAATTGCTTGTACTTGAATTTTTTTCCTCTTGGTCCGCCAAACTGATCGGCATAACCATCGGTGTATAAATAAAGAACATCTCCTTTCATTGTTTCTACCGTAAATAATTTAAATGGCTCAAGTGTTTCGCCCATTCCAACCGGCATATGATCGGCTTGAAGCTCAGTTATAGTTCCGTTTTTTACAATTACTGGGACATTATTTGCTGCAGCATAGGTAATATTCATTCCAGTACTTGTTGGTTCCATACATATTAATATCCCATCAAAACCATCTTGCTGTCCTTCTTTACTAATATTATCTATTAAACGGCGGCGGACAAAATCCAATACCTCATTTGGTTTTAAAATTTCCTTTTCGTTTATGGCTTCACTTAAAAATCCAATGTTCAACAAACTCATAAATGCACCCGGAACACCATGGCCGGTGCTATCGCAAACAGCAAGGTAGAATTTATTGCCTGAAGATGTAGCCCAATAAAAATCGCCACTCACAATATCCTTTGGTTTGAAATACAAAAAATGATCCGGCATGTTCGCATTTAAAAATTCATCATGCGCTAACAAAGCATACTGGATCCTTTTTGCATAGGTAATGCTATCGTGTATATCTTTATTTTTTTGTTCGATCACTTCATACGCTTTTTTAAGTTCAAAATTCTTCAAGCGTTCTATCTCTTCTTCTTTTTCCTTTACTAATTTACTTTCCGATTGGTTCAACTTGGTTTCACGCTCCAATAGATGTGCTCTTGTGTTCATGTCAAGCAGTTTCTCGTATGTCTCCACCAGTTTTTGGAAATCTTTTTTATTTTTATATATATTGGCTAAACTTCTGTAAACACTGGTCAATCGCGCAAAGTGATTTGTTTCGATGCCATAACCTTCGGCCTCCAAAAAATAAGTCATGGCACTATCAAGATCATTCTTCTGAACATAAACTTCTGCAATATCAATTAAACTGGGAAGTATAAAATGTTTGAGATTATTCTTCTTACGTATATCTAATGCTTTGAATAAATGGTCTAATGCTTTTTCGTTCTCTCCAATTTTTTTATAGATGCAACCAATATCATTCAATGCCCTACTCTGTCCAATTAAATTATTTGCTTGTTGCAAAATATCCAAACTCTTTACGGCCAACTCAAGTGCATCGGGATATTTTCCCTGCTCGGCCAAAATATTCGATAGTGAAGTATAGATCCTTCCGGTCCATGCATCTAATTTCTCTTTGTCGGCTATTCCCCTGCGATAATATTTTTCTGCCTCATCGTATCGTTTAAGATCTTTATAAACGGTACCCATTACATAAAAAGCCATCGTTAGATCCGGATCATAAGGACGCTGTTCGTAAAAACCAATTCCTTTTAAACCATCGTACAAAGCTGTTTCGGGAGAACCGATCGAATTTCGAATGATCGCTCTAGTGATATACGTGTTTGCTGTCCATTTTTCATCTTTGATCTCTTCAAAAAGCGAAAGAGCGCTTTCAAAGAGTTTGAAGGCGTTGGCGTGATCATTGCTCACAATAAATGCACCCATTCCAGCATTAAGCAAACATCGCGCTTCACCGTAAGCATAATTCAAAGCCTTCGACTGTTCCAAGGCTTTATCCATGAGAGCAATTGGATCGTATTCGGATGAAGGAGAATTCCGTTGATTCCAAACAAGATCGTTTGCAGTATCTATCTCTCTTTTTATTTTCTCACTATCTATTTCCGAGATCTCCATGTTACCAAAAATACTTTCTTTTAATTCAGTACTCACTAATTTACTATTTTTTACTTACTCCTTTTAACAATAGTTAAAATACTGATTTATAGGTAATTGTACTGCAACCTTAAGCGATCTTAAACGTATAATATATAAAGAAAGCTAAAACCGCGTTTTTGGTTAGCTTTTTGATAATTGAAAAGAGATGAAAAAGATAATTATAATTTTGCTGCTTCTAAGTACATACCTTGTACAAGCGCAAAGCAAGAAAATAGGTCTGTGTATTCAATCGTTGAGTAATAAAGATTTCATCATAGACCATACAAAAAAAGCAAGTTTTTCGGTGGAGAGTAAAGCTGCGAAAAAATTGATACGAATAGGTAAAGCTGCTAATCCAAAATTAATAGAAGCGCTTAGCGATCCCGAAAAAAATGTGATAGCCCATTGGGCACTTTGTCAAATAAATTATAAGACCGTTACATTTGCCGGACCAAAGACCATGCACAAAGATGGGGAGCAAGTGAATATGTATTACCTAGGCGAAGAAAAAGGCGAAGGTGTTGTGATATTTGAAAGCAAGGTGAACGGCGACTACAAAATGTATTTTGATAAACCACAGATCGAAAAAATAAGCACTTACTGGAGCAAAAAAACATCCGGCCAGTAAATTCGTCGCAACCTCAGCTATGCTGAGGCCTGATATCTTGCCACGAATTTCGCTAATCTGGATGCATAAAAATTACACCAACCTGTATGTAAACATAATTTGATTAGTAAACACAGATCAGTGAAATCATAACACACACAGTTTTGTGAAAATTAGTGTAATTCGTGGCTAAAATTAAACGTAACAATAATTTCAATATCTTTAAAGCCAAATGAAAAAAGGTATCTTTAGCTTACTGTGCATTTTATTCTTTGGTTTTACACATTCCCAAATTTATACCGAACCTTTAAAAGTAAAACTCGATTCTGCTTTTTCTACCCTTAACCAAAATGATCCGGGCGGATATATTTTCGTTCAAATGGGAAACCAACTCCTGTACTATAAACAATTTGGAGTTGCTGACCTTGCAACCAAAAAACAATTTGATGATTATACACTCGTAAATGTGGGCGGACTCTCAAAAACGTTCATTGCTTATGGTATTTTGCTATTACAACAAGAAGGTAAATTAGATCTAGAGGATAGCATTTTAAAGTACATCCCCGATTTCAAAAAGAAAGAGTTCGCCAAAAAAATAAAGATCAGGCATTTGCTTACGCATACTTCGGGACTCAAAGATCTTCCCATGCAAAAGATGGACAGTATTCATTTTTTAAAGATCAAAGATGATGAGAATTTTAACCTTATAAAATATTCGAACAACCTTGCATTTGAACCCGGTAATAATTTTTTGTATTCCGATCAGGCATTTAGTGCCCTAGTTCTTATTATAGAAAAGGTAAGCGGAATGAGTTGGCAAGATTTTGTACAACAAAAGATCCTTAAGCCTGCCAGCATGACCTTTACAAAACTTTCGGGAAAACCCGGCGAACAAACTAACGCCGCACACGGATACCGAAAAACAAAAGGTATTTATACCGAATACGACCAAGGCGAAGTTCCAAAAATGTATACGGCTGTTAATGGAGGCGTTTGGACCAATGTGGTTGATCTTCGAAAATTTATTTATGCATTGCAATATTGTTTGTTCATTAAATGCGAGAATGTGAAATTATCCCAGGAATTACTTTTACCTTTTAATTGGTACTCGCCGCATCGTCCGCCACACACTTACTGCTGGTATATTGGTCAAATACCCGATTTAGAAAGTTCGTGTTTATCTTACGAAGGAAAAATTGGAGGCTATAGATCAGATCTATTCTTTATTCCTTCCAGCGAGCTTAGTGTTATTATTGTAAGTAATAATAGTACTACATATTCTCAACAGTTGATCCCGATACTTAGGCAGTTTAATTTTATTAAGTAGGCTAGCTTATCGAATCACCGGCGAAACAATTTCATGTAGGGACTTATCCTCCTTTGAAAAAGGAGGTGTCGCGGAGCGACGGAGGATTCTAATCACTGAACTGTAAACTCCTCCGTCACTCCGTGACACCTCCTCTAAAGAGGAGGATAAGCCCAAACACGAAGGTGTTTCCACTACTGCATCAACTTCATCACGATCTCCATCTCCCAATCCCTCATCGGACGACTGGCAATAATATCCGTTATCATTTTTTTGAATTTTGGCTGAACATAAAAATATTTGATGGTCTCGGCAGCAGGACCAGCCAATCTTCCATTCGAACTTACCACCGCGTTCAAACAATTGTCTAAAGCCTCTTCATCAAAATAATTTAACTTACGCAAACTTCCCATCGCATTTGTGCGCGTTAAGAATTCGTAAGAGTTTGATGTATATTTCACTAATTGATCGGAATATTTTTTATCGTTAGTACTTGCAAAAGCAATTTCCAACCATTTCACGCGCACATCTCTTCCGCGAGTACCTTCCAGATCTTTTGTCTTATCTAAATACTTTTGTGCGTTTTGCGGGAATTGGAAACATAATTTTTCCAAAGCTGTAGAAATAGTTATATAAGATGAATCTAAAAGCAATGTTTCATAATCGCCAAGTAATGTTGGTTCAATATTAACCGCATTTACGATCACACTTTTTCTTACTTGCACATCTTTATCATGTAAAGCTTGTTTTATTAAGGCCATACTCTGAACATTCTTATCACTCAATAATTGCATCACAATTTCACTTCGAATCCCATGAAATGGATTTTTTTGGAATGCATCAATTAATGCGCTTCGTTTTTGATCAACAGAAAAATTTCTCATCGCAAATACCGCATCGTATCTATCCAATAGTTTTGGCGCTTTAATACTTTGCGCTTTTAGCATGTCAAAAGGTTTATTGAATGTTACCGTTTTAATTACCTCGCTGTTTGGATCGAACAATACATAATCAATTGTTTTTCCTGAAGCATTCGCAATTTTTACAACATGACTTTCTTTTTCTATCCATTCGATCTTGCTATTGGTGCTTCCATCGGTATAATGCACTTCAAAAACAAATGGCATTTTAAATAAGCCCGTTAGATCATTCACTACATGCGTTTGAGTTACCACAAATTGTGTAAAACGTTTTCCTTCCAAGGTTTGATCTTCATAAGTTACATTATACATGGGCTCTCCGCCTTTATACACCCACTCTTCCCAAAACCAATCCAATGGCATTCCCAATTCATCCTGAAATGCATTCAACAGATCGTCCGAATCTACATTCGCATATTTGTGATCTTTTAAATAACGTTGAATACTTTTTCTAAATCCTTCGTTGCCGGCAACGTATCTCAACATCTGTAAAACCTGCGAACCTTTTTGATAAATATTAGACGTTGGTGTTTCCGAATGTGAAATTGATTTTTTATCGGCAGTTCCAATGGCTGCATTTTGTGCATAACGCCTTGCCCAATCAAAATGATCCATTCCAAAACATTCGCCCTCGGCCAAAATATTATAATGCGTTGCAAAACTTTCTTGCAACCATGTTCCATTGCCTGCACGTGCCGTTACCAGATCGCCAAACCACTGATGTGCTAACTCGTGCGCATTTACAGAAACATAATTTCTGTCGTTATACGAACGCGAATCCACTTCAAAAAAATCGCCGAACAAGGTGGCCGATGTATTTTCCATAGCGCCAAACATAAAATCCTGCACCGGAATTTGTGAATATGATTCCCAACCATACGGCACACCAATTTCTTTCTCCATAAAGTCAAAGATCTTCTCGTTGTATTTATAACACCAGTCATATCTGTTCTTCCACTCCGGATAATACCACTGACGCAAAGGCATTCCGCTTTTTGCTTTGGTTTCTTTGATATCGTATTTTCCAATGCCCAACATTACCAAATACGTTGGATGTGGATGACTCATTTTATAATGCCAGATCTTTGTGCCGTCGGTTTGTTCCTTCTCAGCAACTTTTACACCATTAGATAATATTTTATACTCCTTATCGAATTTTACATACACTTCGGTAATCAATTTATCATTAGGTGTATCATAACAAGGGAACCAATGTCTATTATCAACGCCCTGCCCTTGTGTCCAAATTTGTTTACGACTTAAATTATTTTTATCGTTCCATCCAATAAAATAAATGCCGCGCCTTGGATGCGCTTCGTAGGTAATTGCTAAACTATCTTTGGTATTCCAACTTAATGGTTTTGCAGGGAAAAATGTAATGCCAACAAAGTTTGTTTTAAAGGCAATGGCTTTACCATTTAATTTTGCGTCTTTAATTTCAATTCCCGGACCATCTAAAAAAAACGAATCTACTTTTTCTCTTATAGCAGAAAAGAAATGTGTGATCTTTCCTTTTACTAATCCTTCTGCGGGAACAAACTCTACATACAAACGCATGCTAGTAAAATCCAGATCATGTTCGCGGGGACTTGCGTTCACATCATACTGAAAAGTTTTGTTCTTCATTTGTGCGCTCGATATTAACGCACCTATCAAGAACAAACTAAAAACTCTATACTTCCTCATCGCTAAATTATTTGAGGACTAAAGATAGTGTTTTATGATATAGCCTCGCATATTTTGTTATATGTGGCTAAAAATTAAAACCAACTCGTTTACTGAGCTTTTTTATGGATCACAAATGCCTTAAACAAAACCTTTTCAGAAACCGGCTCTACAATATTACGGTCCTCAGGAATATTCTCCTTTTTGAACTGCGCAAACTCTGAGGCCAAATAAGAACCTTTGTTAATACTCGTGTTTAAATTAGCCACATCATTTTGTGTTGAATTTAGATCTGCGTTCACGGTTGTTCTGTTGGTAAGCGCGGCTAACAACAATGTAGCCCCTGCCAAGATAGATAATGTTGTTTTCATGAGTTCTATTTTTTTGTTGTTTATAATAATTCTCTGAGTCAAAGGTATGTTGAGCTTTAAGTTTAGTTACTGACCCACATCAGTTTCTTTAAAATTTTGATATGACATTGAGCAGGTATTATCCTTTCTCTTTAAATCATCCTTAATAGAGGCATAAACCATAGAGAACATTGAGGTTTGCATCGAGGTACATAGAGCTCACCAAACGCCTAATTAAACACAGCCATTCTCAGTGAACCTCTGTGTAAAAACTTTGTGTTCTCTGTGGTTTCTGCCTCTAACATCCTCAATAATCACCAATCATCATTTTACCCACTCTTTTTCTTGTTAAAATGTACTTAATTTCTATATTTGTTCTGCTAATTAAAAGCCCATGAAAAAATTCATTCTTTCGCCAATATATATTTTGTCCGTATTATGTTTCTCATTCAATTCCGAAAAAAATACACCGCTTTGGATGCGCTATCCAAGTATTTCGCCCGACGGTAAGGCAATTGTTTTTTGCTATAAAGGCGATATTTATAAAGTAGATGCATCTGGTGGCAATGCTTCGCCATTAACCGTAAGCGACTCTTATGATTTCATGCCAATTTGGAGTCCCGATGGAAAATGGATCGCATTTGCATCCGATCGTAATGGCGGATTTGATATTTATGTAATGGCGGCCGATGGTGGCGAAGCAAAACGTTTAACTTACTATTCAACCGATGATATTCCAAGTTATTTTACCGAAGATGGAAAGAATGTTGTGTTCCTTTCTATTCGCACCGATGATGTGAAATACATTCAATTTCCTTCGGGACGTTTACCTGAATTATATACAGTGCCTGTTGCGGGCGGACGCGAAACTCAAGTGCTTTCAATTTGTGCCGATGATGCGCGCATAAATAAAAGCGGAGATAAAATAATATTTCACGATCGTAAAGGTTATGAGAACGATTGGCGTAAACATCATACATCATCAGTTACACGCGATATCTGGATGTACACAAAAAAAGATGAGAAGTTCACGCAACTCACAACGTTTGAAGGTGAAGACAGAAATCCTACCTTCAGTCCTGACGAAAAAACGATATTTTTCCTAAGCGAAAAAAGCGGATCGTTCAATGTTTGGAAAATGGATATAAGTGATCCAACTAAACAAACACAGATCACAAAATTCAGTAAAAATCCTGTGCGTTTTTTAACCATGGCATCAAACAATGTTTTGTGTTACGGTTATAATGGCGAGATCTATACGCAAAACGAAAGC
>JAHEYC010000105.1:0-6448 GCA_023251775.1 Sphingobacteriaceae bacterium
GTTGTTGTAGTTGGCGAAACAACGATGGATGATGTATTAGCGCCGTTGCTCCAACTATATGTACTCGCACCAGAGGCAGTTAATGTTACCGAACCTCCAGAACAAATTACATTGCTTGAGCTGACAATAGATAATGTTGGTGTGTTTGGCGGCGTAGTTTGCGCAACCGTACAAGTCAAACATGAGGTTCTAAAATACATACCAGCGAGAACAATATTCCAACAATCAATGCCAGTGGTTATTCCATACTCTGCAGTTGTTTGACCAACAACAATAGGACCGCCGGGAGCTGAGACAAAATCATGCGCGGTTTGGTTAGCAGCTAACAACGTGTAGTTACTAGAACTACTGTTCAATTTTATTTGTGCATTAGCAAATTTTTGAACGTCGCTCGCTAATATAAAATTATTACTATATGATGGATTATTACATACATTAAACCCTGTTATTGTTGTAGTTTTGGTTCCTCCTTGTGAAACAGCAGCGCCATCCGCTATAACAATACTTCCTGAATAATTTTGCGTGACATCTTTATAAATAATAAAAAGAGTAGCGCCTTGGGCATCACTTCCTGGCGCTGCATTTACAGGAATTCCTGAAACAGAATAAGTACCTGGACCAGTAACAATTGATGTTACATCTGCACGATAAGACCTTGAACCCTGGTAACCCCAACATACGTCAACATCCTGTCCAATTATTGCCATTGAAAAACTAGCCGAAGCACTTTGAGGATTGGTTAATGTTGCCGTTATAGGAGTACCGGTACCAGAAGTACTTACGTATAAAAACGCCTTTAAAACAGAATGACAATACGGTATACCACCAACCACCATTGCAGCGGGTTGTGCGGCACCCGGGCCAAATGTAAAAGATTTGTTGCTCAAAAAAACACTAGCCTGCGTATAACTCAATCCACACGCCGTATTTGTATAACTTGTTGCGATAGTTGAATTAGCATCAGCAACTTTTAATGCAGAACTATTTCTAATATAATCTACCGTTCCGGGCTCAGCGTTATAAAACAAAGTGTTTTGAGAAAAAGCGATCTTACCAAAACATAATATTAAAAATAAAAAGAGTATAGATTTTTTCATGCTTCGATTTTTTATGTTAAATAAATATATAACAAAAAAAACTAAAAAGCAAATCTATTAACAAAGCAAGAGGTCCTACATTTCTATAGGACCTTTTAAAAAACTAAACTGTTTAATATTACATCATTCCACCCATGCCACCACCACCGTGTCCGTGATCGTGCGCATTGGCTGCTTTTTCTTCTACTTTTTCGGCCAGAACGCAATCAGTAGTTAATAACATACCTGCAACTGAAGCTGCATTTTCTAAAGCAACGCGACTCACTTTAGTTGGATCAATAACACCCGCTTTTAAAAGATGTTCGAATACTTCGGTACGTGCATTGAAACCAAAATCATCTTTTCCTTCTTTTACTCTTTGCACAACAATGGATCCTTCGATACCGCTGTTAGCACAAATTTGACGAAGTGGTTCTTCCAAAGCACGTTTTACAATTTGTATGCCTGTTGTTTCATCGTCGTTTGCACCTTTTACTTTATCTAAAGCCAATACCGCACGAATATAAGCTACTCCTCCACCCGGTACAATTCCTTCTTCCACCGCAGCACGTGTTGCAGCTAAGGCATCGTCAACGCGATCTTTTTTCTCTTTCATTTCAACTTCCGATGCAGCACCAACATATAGTACAGCAACTCCACCTGCTAATTTTGCTAAACGTTCTTGTAATTTTTCTTTATCGTAATCAGACGTTGTTGCTTCAATTTGATTTTTGATGGCACTTACTCTTGCAGCGATATCTGCTTTTTTACCTCCGCCATTTACAATAGTTGTATTGTCTTTATCAATGGTAATTTTTTCTGCTTTACCCAACATATTCAATTCTGCATTCTCCAATTTAAATCCACGCTCTTCGCTAATGAATGTTCCACCGGTTAAAATTGCAAGATCTTCCAACATAGCTTTTCTACGATCGCCAAAGCCCGGAGCTTTTACAGCAGCAATTTTTAAATTGGCACGTAAACGATTTACCACTAAGGTTTGCAATGCTTCGCCATCTAAGTCTTCAGCAATGATCAATAATGGTTTTCCGCTTTGAACTGCTTTTTCTAAAATTGGAAGCAATTCTTTCATGGCGCTAATTTTTTTCTCGTAAATTAAAACGTAAGGATGCTCTAGTACCGTTTGCATTTTATCTACATCGGTAATAAAGTAAGGAGAGATATAACCACGGTCGAATTCCATTCCTTCCACAACGTCCACGCTTGTATCCGTTCCTTTGGCTTCTTCAACCGTAATAACGCCTTCTTTTTTTACTTTACCCATTGCCTCAGCAATTAATTTACCGATAGTGCTATCGTTATTTGCAGAGATGGTTGCTACTTGTTCAATTTTTTTAATGTCGTTACCAATTGACGTTGATTGCTTCGCTAAATTCGCAACTACCAATGCCACTGCTTTATCAATTCCGCGTTTTAGGTCCATTGGATTTGCACCGGCCGCTACGTTCTTTAATCCGCCTGTTACAATAGCTTGCGCTAAAACTGTTGCCGTTGTGGTTCCATCACCTGCAATGTCGGCAGTTTTAGAAGCAACTTCTTTCAATAATTGTGCACCCATATTTTCTACAGGATCCGATAACTCAATTTCTTTCGCAACGGTTACACCGTCTTTTGTAATTGCAGGTGAACCAAATTTTTTGTCGATGATCACATTACGTCCTTTAGGACCCAATGTTACTTTTACTGCATTTGCTAACTGATCTACTCCGCGCTTTAATGCATCGCGAGCTTCTATATTAAATGTGATTACTTTTGCCATGGTTTTATTTTGTGAATTAATTAATTGGTGAATTTGTGAGTTGATGAGTTAATGAGTTGATGAATTCGCGAATTTTAATTCACTAACTCACCAATTCACTAACTATATAATTGCGAAAATATCGCTTTCACGCATGATCAAGAGATCTTTTCCGTCAACCTGAATTTCCGTGCCTGCATATTTTCCATACAATACTGTATCGCCTACTTTTACCGTCATTGGTTCGTCGGGTTTTCCATTTCCTACTGCCACTACTTTTCCGCGTTGTGGTTTTTCTTTTGCTGTATCAGGAATAATAATACCGCCCGCTGTTTTTGTTTCTGCCTCTGCCGGTTCTATCAGAACTCTGTCTGCCAAAGGTTTTACGCTACTTTTTGCCATATTTATCCGAATTTTAGATTAGTTTTTTTTAATTCGCATACGAAGGTAGCAGAATTTATGCCAAATGGGAACAAATAAGCTTTTTCGGTCAAATTTACTCGGTTTGACAGGCTTAAAACGCCAATCTGACACTTGGAAATTATGCATTTATTTTTACTATATTTACGTATGGGACTTTTTCGAAAAATAAGCCTTTTTACCCTTTGTTTTGTCTTGTTAACAAGCTGCTATTCGCAGAGTTCAGGAGGTAATTCTATAGATGCCAATATCCCTGATAAATTAGCGGCTTATAGCACCCATACCATTGAAATTGTAATAAGAAAGGGGTCCAATTCAAGCTTTTCCAAATACCAATTAGATGTTCCCCCAAATGTGACCATAAGAGAAGGTATTAGTAAAGACGGTAATTTTTCGTTCGAGAAACAACAAGCAAAGTTAGTTTGGGTGGAGAGTCCAAAAACGGATGAATTTACAATTACCATGATCATGGAAATTGGAAATGCAACAGGACAAGTAATGTTTGAACATCGTTATTATTATATTGATGGCGACACTCGCAAAGAAATTAGTGATGGTCCCATGCATGTTGAATTTACACCCGGTACGCCGCGCGATAAAACAATTGCGGAAACAAAAAATGCAATGCCTGTAAAAACAATTACACCTGTATCAACACCAACGGTTGCGAGCACAACACCAACAGTGGATATGACATCATTAAGTACTCCAAAAACAGAAGAACCAAAAAAAGTAAATATCACAATTCCCGTTTCTAATACAGTTGCTTCTACAAACACTGTCCCTGCAGTTGCGGTTACAACACCAACTAATAGTAGTAATACAACTCCATCATCCATCGAAATAAAAGAATACAAAGTTCAGATCGGTTCCTTTGGTGCAAAACCAAGTATGGCTAAATACAGTAATATTGGAAAAGTTACCGTTGTTGAAGAAGCCGGTGTGTTCAAGATCTTAGCAGGAAGTTTTCCAACCAAAGAAGAAGCCATTAAAAAAATGGAAGAGCTCAAAACCCAGGGACATCAAGGCTTTGTGGTGCTTTACATTAATGGTGTGAAGGCTAAATAAATTACGTTTTATTTTTTGATCTTATTATTTGGGCGTGCCGGCAAGCTCACCGGATACAATCTGGAAGTTCGCTTGCCGTCGCGCTTTTCGCTACAAGCCTGCTTGTCCTTTGCAATGTTTGTAGGGCTACGGGGTCTTTTGCCCTTTGGGGCAAAAGCCTCCTCGCCCAACAAACATTTTGCAAAGGCCTAAGCAGGGCTTTTCGCTTCAATCGCTCACGCGGCGAAGAGACATTGTCGGTGAGGCGGGATGTTCCCGCCCCGCATGAAATTCAATGATTACACTCCTATTTTCCAAACTGCCGCGTGAGGGTCCCGATAATTATCGGGAGTAGCGAAAATCCTTTTTGCTTCCAGCGTGTTTGGTGCAAAAAGATTGTAGCGAAAAGCCCGACCCCGAGCTAAGAAGAAATTCGAAATGTTGCGAGGGGGCACGCCCAAATAATTCTGGTATTATAATTTAATAATGTCGCCCTTCGACTACGCTCAGGGTGACAACCCTTTACACCTGTTAATACCTTTTCTTGTCATCTTCTTATTTTTTTGGTTTATTTACATGAATGAAGAAGGTTGTTTTTCTTTTAGTGTTTTTTGTTAATGCATCGCTCGTTGCGCAAAACGAATTTGATAAGTACGGTCCCATGGGCTGTCAGGTGTATACCGATCTTGAAGAAGCATTAAAAGCAAAAGGAAGGGTTTATAAACTAGACCTCAATTTAAAACCCATCACAAAAAAACAATATCCAAAAATTAGTTCGCTAAAAGATCTGTTGGCATTACGTATGCGCGGAAATGGTGTTTCAGGTTATCCCGAAGGTTTTAATCAACTCACGTATCTTGCATATTTTGCATCGTATAATAATAGTTTAACCGCTTTTCCTACAAATCTTAAAACATTTTTTAATCTCGAGTATCTGGAATTACAAAACACAAAGATCGATAGCATTCCTGCCGAAATTGTTTATCTGCAAAAATTACGCTCGTTCAAATTCGGGAATACAGATGATACGCTAAGATTACCAACGACGATGAAGTTCATTAAAAATTTAAAAGACATAAGCATCGAAAATGTGATCATGGATAGTTTACCAAAGGAGATCTTTAAAGTGCAATCGCTTAATTTTCTTTATCTCTCAAATACCAATACGCATTACCTCACCAAACATTTCGAACGATTACAAAATCTTGAAGTTTTTATCTTAGAAAATAATCCTATCACAAAGATCCCCGCCGAAATTTACATGGCTAAAAAATTACGGATGGTTTCTTTTAGAAATAATAAACTAACTACCATCCCTGAAACCATTACCGAATTAAAAGAATTAGCATTGCTCGATCTGCGAGGAAATCCAATTGCTCAAGAAGAAATAGATAAATTAAAGGCATTACTGCCCGACTGTCAAATTAAATTTTGATCAGTTGCCCTAAACGAAGCGTTGATGTTGGCTTGAGTTTATTCTTTTTACACAAAGCTCCTACTGTTGTATGATAACGATGTGCAATATACCCAAGTGTATCGCCACTTTTTATTTTGTGTAATTTGCTTCCGGTTTTTTTAGCGTAAGCCAATTCTGCTTTAGTTAAACCAATATCGCGGCGGTGGCGACCTTTTAATGCTCTCAAATCATATTTCGCAACAACATCTGTTTTACGCAATACAAAACAATTGTCTTTTAAATTTCCACTTTTAAAATCAACTACATCCATAGCGTCGATGGCCTGACCTAAATAGCGTAATTCCCAATGTAAATGATCGCCGGTTGAACGTCCGGTGTTTCCACCTAAACCAATGATCTCGCCTGCTTTTACGAGTTGTCCAACTTCCACATTCATTTGCGAAAGGTGACCATACACAGTTTCCAAACCATTATTATGACGAACGATAATGCAATTACCGTAACCACTACAAACTTTTGCAATACGAACCATTCCGTCGAATGCCGAAACAACTGTATCTCCTGTTACCAGGTCAATATCTGTTCCGTAATGCGGACGGCGGCGTCTCCAACCATACTCACTTGTAATATTTCCTTTAAAAGGCATTGTAAATCCGGGAGCATCGGGGTTAACAAGATCAATTTCAACACTGTCTACTTTAAAGGCTTCGTGAAAATTATATGGATGTG
>JAHEYC010000105.1:6458-11281 GCA_023251775.1 Sphingobacteriaceae bacterium
GTTTATCTTGGCTACGTTTGTGTTAACCGTAGAAGTATCGTCCTTAGATTTGGTCTTAGCTTTCTTATCATCACCGGGCTTTTTTTCATCATAATTTGAAGCACTAACCGTGTTTGATGTAACCACGAGTAATGAAATGATTATGAATATTTTATGTATTATTTTCACCCTGTTTTAGTAACGAGTTTTGCAAAGATTGCATTAATTGTGAAAAAGCCAAAGTTAATTTACGTTTAAGGCACGCTTCTTATTAACAAGTATACGCAATAAATTGAAAATTAGTTACATACATAGATGTTAAATTCCTTTGTTTTTAACAAAAGCATCCCATTTTTCGAGCATTTTCTGCATATCCTCAGGCAATTCGCTATCGAAGAACATCTTCTTTCCGGTGATCGGATGTTCAAAGCCAAGTGTTTTAGCATGAAGGGCTTGGCGGGGCAAGATCTCAAAACAATTCTGAATGAACTGCTTGTACTTGGCGGTATTTAATCCTTTCAAAACTTTATCGCCGCCGTACTCGTTGTCATTAAATAAAGGGTGACCAATACTTTTAAAGTGAACTCGGATCTGGTGAGTTCGTCCGGTTTCGAGTTTACATTCAATTAAGGTAATGTAGCCATAACGTTTAATTACCTTCCAATGAGTTACGGCATGTTTACCATTTTCACTTCCTTCGGGAAAAACCGCCATCACTTTTCGGTTCTTAAGATCACGTCCAACATTACCAATAATAGTTCCGCTGTCTTCTTTCATATCTCCCCAAACTATGGCCACATATTTTCTGTCGATGTCTCTGTCGTAAAATAATTTCGACAAAAGCGTCATGGCCCTTTCGGTTTTTGCTATCAAAATAATTCCGCTGGTGTTCTTATCAATGCGATGAACAAGCCCTACTCTATCTAAAACAATATCATTATCTAACTTCTGTGGTTTGGACGGAAGATTTTTAAAATGATACAACATCGCATTCACTAAAGTTCCGGTATAATTTCCGTAAGCGGGATGAACAACCATGCCTGGTTTTTTATTGATGATGGCTAAGTAATCATCTTCAAAGGTAATTTCTAAAGGGATATCTTCGGGAAGAACTTCTAAGGTGCGCGGTGGAACGCTAAATTGTACCGAGATCTCATCAAAAGGTTTTATTTTGTAATTTGATTTTGTAGGTTTTCCATTCACCAAAACATTTCCTGCATCACAAGCATTTTGAATTCTTGTTCGTGTAGTATGAGCAATACGCGTTAAAAGATATTTATCAATACGCAACATCGCTTGGCCTTTTTCGACCTTTATATTGTGATGCTCGTAAAGTTGGGGAATATCCTCGCCGTCAAATGCGTCTTCCAATTCTTCCTTGTCCACCATAATACCAAATGTATCTTTAATTCAGTTCGAAGATACGAAGTTATTTTTTACCAAGGCGGTCATACAAAATTGTTGCGTACCTTATGCTATACACCTATTTTTAAAAGAAGCGTAGATGAAAAAGAACAAGTATATTGGACTAAAATAAATAAAGACTTGATATAAGATAATGAATTCCCCCGCAGCCTCGGCTTTGCCGAGGCGAGGTGTCTTGCCACGAATTACACGAATTGCACCAATCTAAGTTTACAAAAATTACACCAATCTGTGTGTAAACCGGGTTCGATTAGTAAACACAGATTAGTGAAATTAGTAAACATAGATTAGTGAAATCTGGCAACACAGATTGGTGAAATTAGTGTAATTCGTGGCTAAAACGCGTTGCAACCTCGCAGCATAGCTGTGAAGAATTCATTCGATTAATGTTGGATGATAAGTTTCTGACGATATTGAACTTTATTTTGCGAAGAAAGTACAAGAAGATAAATTCCGTTAGTTAAACTTTGCGTATTGATCTCAGCTCCTTTTCCTTCTAAAATTAATTTCCCGTCAATACTTAAAACAGAATACGACATTTCCATATCATTCTCGTTCCAAATTTTTACAAGATCAGATGCAGGATTTGGATATACATTAAAAGAAGTCGTTTCAAAACCATGTTCTCTAATATTTACTGGCGGAAGTATCTTTGGTCCAAATACCGGACGGATCATTAACGACCCATAATACGACGATTGTGTCCAGCCGCTTCCTGAATCGTAATATAAATATTGGGAGGAATTGTAATTCCTGTCGAAACCAATAGTAATACCACTGGCAACAAATTGTTGAAGTCCTATATAATAAACACCCGGGTTCAATACCTGTGGCGTATTGAATTTGTATTCATAAAATTTATTATGTCCGGTTTTAGAATATTTCGGATACACAGAATCTGAAGTGAAAATTGGTGTGCCCGGACCGCTTCCTCCATCCGCATAAATTTTGATCTTGAATTTGTATGAGCTCTCGGTTAAACTTGTTGCGCCAACAGGATCAAAATAAATTCTCATGCCACGCAATGTATCTCCTACATTCAGATCATACTTATAAGCCATTCTTCCTCCCGTACCCAACACATAATAACCCGTTTCGCAATTCCCGTCGTCGTAAGCAAAATAATTTCTGAATTTTTGTTTTTGATACACTGTATCATTTCCAATACTAATATCTCCACCTAAACTTTGCATATAATGTTTTATGGTAAAATCGGTGCTATCGGTCATTGGTGTAAATGTGTATCCAATACTCGGAGCTTTATGCGCCGAGGCATGTTGCCATCCGCCCGGTTTAAATGGAGGAAGATTAGCTGCACCATACGAAACAAAATTCACCGAAGTATTAGTTTGATCAAGAATGCGACAATCGTAAGTTGTATTTACAGTTGAGGTTCCATTATAACGAATAAAGTTAGAGTAATACGTTGCCATTTCCTTTGGGGGATTAGCATTGTATTGATACCAAGGCATGGCGCTGTATTTTTTTAAGAATGATGAAGGCACATAACCTATCGTAACATCATTCCACGCAGTATCGCTAATAATACTTCTTCCCTTATCTAAAAACACTTGATCAATATGCCAATTATCAAAGTCACCGCAGGTTTGTGCTTTGTTGCGGAAACGGAATTTAAATCCATCCTTAAAATAGTACGATGAGTCAACTCTTACAAAAACGCGTTTAAAAATAGTGTCCGCCCCACTTGTGTTCATATTTCCCTTTAACGACCAAACTCTATTCACCCATGCGCTTGTTGTAGGATTATAAAAATCGAGCAATAACGAATCTTGCAGTTCAGGTGAATCGCCATTACCGGTTTGCTGATAATAAAATATGAGCGCAATACTATCCGAAGGTTGTAAGGTTTGCGAACCTGATGTAAATAAATTTATTGGTAGTGACGTTAGCGTATCCGCATAATTAGCTTGAGTAGCCGTAAAATTTTGGTTAGGATCATACGGATACCCCATTTTATTTAATCCGTCGAACGTTGCCACGCCAATACTTCTTGGCGCTTTTGCCATTCCGGTATTTATGTACACCATCGAATCGGCCCACAATTGTTGTGATGGATAGGCCGAATTGCAGGCATAATAAAAATCATCAAAAAATGGAATACTTAAACTACCTGTTGCAGTTTTTGCCGCTAAGTGGTCTTGCTTTAACGCAAAGGGTTTAAGATCCGGAAAAATTAAATTAGGATTGCCATTCATAGGACGCAAACCTTCTTGAGCATGCAAAAACACAACGCCTAAAAGCATTAAACTTAAAAAAACTATTTTGTTTATTCCTTTATTCACCTTCTCCGTCGTTAAATGTATTCTTATCCAAGCTTTGACCCGATAAACTATCAGGTGTATAACCGTAAGCATCTCTTACCCCAACCACCAAACTTATTTTACTTCCTTTTTTTATCAACGTACCGTGTTGAATTGGTTTACCCTCAAAAAGTTGTTCTATCACACATCCGTTACAATCAGCATTTTTGGTTGTTACCGATCCCACTTTTAAACCATAACTCGTAATAATGAGTTTTGCCTGACGCTCGCTTCTATCGGTTAACTTAGGCATTTCTATTTGGGGCGCAACCATACTTGTAACGTACAGGTATATGTTTCTATTGTGTTTTACCTTGCTTTTTGGACTAGGATCCTGCTTTATAACAATGCCCGGAGTTTCACCCGGAGCGTAAATACTGTCAATTATAAGGTAATTCACCCCTTTATCTTGTATAAAACTGCTTAATTCGGTGATGCGCTTCTCATTAAAATCGGGGACTTCCACAAATTCGCCATGATCGGTATACGACGAAAGGTACTTTACCCAACAAAAAAGAACTATAAAAACCGACAACAGCGCTAAACCGAAGTGCAAAAAGAATTGTTTGGTCTTTATAAATGCTACTATATCCTTCATGGTGTTTAGTTATGAAAGTTGAGAAAGTTAGTCAGTTAGGAAAGTTACCGCGGGTAACCAACTTTCTAAACCATCTTAACTTTCATAACTTTCTAAACTGAATAAAAGGCTAAATTAATGAAATTTTTACAACCTTGGGTACGTAAAGCCGGCTTATTTTATAGGGTAAAATGGGGTTAAAAAGAGTTAACAAAATGTAACAAATACTAAATGATGTATTCTATACGGGATGAATAAAAACCAATACCTTTAATCTCAAATCTCCAACCTATTATGTTGCTAACAAAAATCAAATGGATGGCCATCGGTGTGGCCGTAATGGCCTCTACTGTGTTTATATATAACCACAGAGATGCATTTAAAAGCAATTCGTCAAACAATGGCGTTTACAAAAAGATCAATCCCGAATTCGCAAGCTACATCAGCGCTTTGACCACGGGTTATGTTTCGTCGGGAACAACTATTAAAGTAAAACTCAGCAATGAGTTTGGCGGAACAAT
>JAHEYC010000020.1 GCA_023251775.1 Sphingobacteriaceae bacterium
TCCATTGTAAAATATTACTTGTTGCGATTGAAACTGCAGTTACGCCTGTTGTTGGTAGAGTTGGTGTGGTAATAGTTGCTCCACCCGAAATTAATGTCCATAAGCCTGTTCCTATCACCGGTGTATTTCCGGCAAGTGTTGCAGCTCCCGCGCAAATTGTTTGATTTGGTCCGGCCACTGCTGGTGTTGGATTTGGATCTCTCACAATGGCAACTGTAGAAATTGACGGTGGACAAACACCATTTGTAATTGTCCATTGCAAAATATTTGTTCCTACCGCAACCGAAGTTAATCCTGTACTAGATAACGTTGGCGTGGTGATCACCGCACCTCCGGATATCAACGTCCAACTTCCTGTTCCTATCGCCGGAATATTTCCTGCAAGCGTTGCAGTACTTATACAAATAGTTTGGTTTGGTCCTGCAGTTGCAGAAGTTGGCGGTGCATCAGCATCAATAAGAACGGTGGAAGTCGAAACAGCACATGGTCCATTGCTTATTGTCCACATGAAAATATTTGGAACAGATGTAGAAGTTCCAAGAGCGGACAAAGGCGTAGTAGCTAATGTTGTATTAGCGATAGTGCCTGCTCCCGAAATAAGTGTCCAACTTCCTGTTCCTATTGCCGGAACATTCGCAGCCATTGTTGCCGAAGTGGCACAAACTGATTGTGATGGGCCTGCAACAGAAACTGAAGGAGGCAGATAACGAGTTATTGAAACTGTAGATGAACTGTTTGGACAAACGCCATTACCAATGGTCCATTGAAATACATTTGTTCCAACTCCCAATGCAGTTAAACCCGTATTGAACAAATTAGGGCTTGTAATTACGCCCGATCCTGAAACTAAATTCCATGTTCCTGTTCCAACTGCAGGTGAATTTCCGGCCATGGTTGCAACTGTTGCACAAATACTTTGTGAAGGGCCAGCATTTGAAACAGAAGGTAATTGATCAACATAAACACTCACGGTAGAAGTTGAAGCAGGACAAACACCATTGGTGATCGACCATTCAAATTGATTTAATCCATTACCTAACAAGATCACTTGGGTATTTGGAGATGTAGGTGTGATGATCAATCCTGGTCCTGTAACAACGTTCCAAGAACCTACACCAACAACAGGATTGTTTGCTGCAAGATTTGTTGAGAATGATGAAGGAACTCCACAAAGCGATTGTGTTGGACCGGCATTCGACACTGTTGGATTAGCATCTCTTTGAACAGATAATGTTGCGCTTGATGAAGGACAAACACCATTACTAATTGTCCACTGGAAAACATTTACACCAACTGCAAGTGCGGTTACACCTGTAGTTGCAGAAGCAGGACTAGAAATTACAGCGCCACCAGACACAAGGGTCCACAATCCTGTTCCAACTGTAGGAGTGATACCTGTTAGTGTTGCAGTTGTTGAACACGTAACCTGGTTTGCACTAACAGTTGCAGTTGTTGGATTAAGATCGCGTTGAATGGAAACGGTTGACGACGATGGCGGACAAATACCATTGCTTATTGTCCATTGAAAAATATTTACTCCTCCACCTAAACCTGTTACACCACTGTTAGCAGAAGTTGGTGAAGTAATTACCGCGATCCCTGAGATCAATGTCCAGCTTCCTGTTCCAACTGCAGGAACATTTCCGGCTAGATTTGCAATTGTTGCACACACTGTTTGATTCGATCCTGCGTTAGCCGGTGTAGGACTTCCATAATTGATCACCGACATTGTTGAACTTGATGCAGGACAAACACCATTGCTTATTGTCCATTGGAAAATATTTGTTCCGGTACCTAAAGCAGTAATTGCAGTTGCTGCAACAGTTGGTGAAGTGATTGAGCCTCCACCCGAAACTAATGTCCACAAACCAATTCCAATAGCAGGAACATTTCCTGTCATGTTTGTTGTTGGAGATGCACACAATGTTTGATTTGTTCCTGCAACCGAAATGCTTGGCGGCTGATCGTTTTGTATTGACATTGTAGCAGTTGAGTTTGGACAAATACCATTACTGATCGTCCATTGAAAAACATTTACACCAAAGCCAAGACCCGTTATTCCCGTATTGGGTGATGTTGGTGAAGTGATAACACCACTTCCGGAAACCAATGTCCAACTTCCTGTTCCAACTGCAGGTAAATTTCCTGCCATGGTTGCGGTTAATACACAAACAGTTTGATTTGGTCCTGCGTTTGCAACGGTAGGACTTGGGTCGCGCTGAATCGACATTGTTGATGATGATGATGAACAAACACCATTACTAATCGTCCATTGAAAAATATTTGTTCCTATAGCAAGTGCAGTTAATCCGGTTGAAGATAATGTAGGAGTCGTGATCGTAACACCACCTGATATTAATGTCCAACTTCCTGTTCCAACCGCCGGAGTATTTGCAGCCATAGTTGCACTGGTAACACATACCGTTTGATTCGGACCTGCAACTGATACAGAAGGATTTTGATCATTCTGAATAGAAACGGTGGAAATTGAATTTGCACAAACTCCATTACCAATTGTCCACTGAAAAATATTTACTCCAAAACCTAGTGCGGTAATTCCACTGTTTGGAGAATTTAGTGAAGTAATATTTCCGGCACCAAAAATTAAACTCCATGTTCCAGTTCCAACAGCAGGTGTGTTTCCGGCAAGAGTTGCTGTTGCTGCACATACCGTTTGATTTGGTCCGGCAAGTGATGCTGTAGGATTAAGATCACGTTGAATAGAAACTGTTGAAGTAGATACCGCACAATTTCCATTACTGATGGTCCATTGAAAAATATTAATTCCTCCGGCAAGCGCTGTTAAACCTGTTGTTGCTAAAGTTGGGGTTGTAATTGTACCACCACCTGATATTAATGTCCAACTTCCTGTTCCTATTGCTGGAACATTACCTGCCATCGTTGCTATTGTTGCACACACTGTTTGATTTGTTCCTGCGTTTGATACTGATGGTGGTAAATAACGAATGATGGCTACCGTTGATGTTGATGCAGGACACACTCCATTACTAATTGTCCATTGTAGAACATTTGTTCCTACACCTAAAGCGGTTAATCCAGAAGTTGGAGATGTTGGAGACGTGATCGAACCAGAACCTAGAATGATTGTCCAACTTCCTGTACCAACAGCAGGTACATTTCCAGCAAGCGTTGCAGTTGTAATTCCACAAACACTTTGTGTTGCACCAGCATTAGCTATTGTAGGCGTTTGATGAAGATAAACACTAACTGTTGATGTTGATGCGGGACAAACTCCATTGGTGATCGACCATTCAAATTCATTCAATCCTAATCCTAGAGAAAGTACTTGCGTATTTGGAGATGTTGGAGTAACTATTAAACCCGGACCCGAAACAACATTCCAAACACCTACACCAATTGCGGGAATATTTGCTGCGAGATTAGTAGAGGTAGTAGTGATACATAAAGATTGTGTTGGACCAGCATTTGAAACTGTTGGACTTGCATCTCGTTGAATTGACACAGTTGCACTCGATGAAGCACACACACCATTGCTAATTGTCCATTGGAAAATATTTATGCCAACTCCTAAGGCAGTAATTCCTGTAGTTGGTAAAGTTGGTGTTGTAATTGTTCCTGCGCCCGAGATCAGCGTCCAACTTCCTGTTCCGATCGCTGGTACATTACCGGCCATAGTAACTGTTGTTGAACAAACAACTTGATTCGATCCGGCATTCGCAGGGGTTGGAATTGCATCGCGTTGAATCGACATGGTTGAAGTTGAAGGTGGACAGGTACCATTGCTTATTGTCCATTGAAAAATATTTACACCAACTGCGATCGCGGTAATACCTGTATTAAAACTTGTAGGAGAAGTAATTACTGCAGATCCTGAAATTAGTGTCCAACTTCCTGTTCCAACTGCGGGATTATTTCCGGCCATTGTTGCAACTGTTGCACATACTGTTTGATTTACTCCGGCGTTTGCTGCAGTTGGATTTCCAAAATTGATAATGGCCATTGTTGAACTGGATGATGCACAAACACCATTACTGATCGTCCATTGAAAAATGTTTGTTCCTGTTCCTAATGCGGTGATACCTGTGGTTGCTAATGTTGGAGTTGTAATTGTTCCTACACCGGATACTAATGTCCAACTTCCTGTTCCAACTGCAGGAACGTTACCTGCCATCGTAGTATTTGAAGTAGAACATAATGTATAATTTGATCCTGCATTCGATGCTGTTGGATTATTATCACGTTGTATAGAAACTGTTGAACTTGATGGCGGACATGATCCATTGATCACTGTCCATTGTAAAATATTTATTCCAACTCCTAATCCTGTAAGTTGAGATGATGGAGAAGTTGGACTTACAATTGTTGCAACGCCCGAAACCAATGTCCAACTTCCCGTACCAACAGCTGGAATATTTCCCGCAAGCGTTGCTGTTGTTGCGCAAACTGTTTGATTTGGTCCTGCGTTAGATAATGTTGGATTATTATCACGATAAATTTCTACGGTTGCACTTGATGCGGGACAAACACCATTACTAATTGTCCATTGAAAAACATTACTACCTAAAGCCATTCCTGTTATTCCCGAAGTTGGCGATGTTGGTGTTGTTACAACTCCACTTCCTGCGATCAATGTCCAAACGCCATTTCCAATAGCAGGTGTATTTGCTGCGTGAGTTCCTGTACTTACGCAAACTGTTTGGTTAGGGCCCGCAATTGCAGCTGTTGGATTTGCATCGCGTTGAATTGACATTGTTGAACTTGAACTTGGACAAACACCATTGCTTATTGTCCACATGAAAACATTTACACCAACACCTAATGCAGTAATTCCACTAGTGGCTAAAGTAGGCGTTGTAATATTTGCTGCTCCTGAAACTAGTGACCAACTTCCCGTTCCAACTGCAGGAACATTTCCTGTCATAGTTGCAGTTGTTGCACACACCGATTGATTTGATCCAGCAACAGAAGGTGTTGGATTATTATCTCGTTGTATTGACATGGTGGAAGAAGAAACAGGACATACACCACTTGTGATGCTCCACTGAAATACATTCACTCCAACACCAAGTGCTGTTATACCGGTCGTTTCTAAAGTTGGGGTTGTAATATTTCCAGAACCAGAGATCAATGTCCAACTTCCTGTACCAATTGCAGGCGTATTACCTGCCATGGTTGCTACAGTTGCACAAACGGTTTGATTTGGTCCGGCAATAGATGCAGTTGGATTCGGATATCGCGTGATCGACATTGTTGAAGTGGATGTAGGACAAACACCATTACTGATCGACCACATGAAAACATTTACACCAATTCCTAAAGCTGTTATTCCAGTGGTTGGTGATGTTGGTGTTGTAATTAACGCAGATCCTGAGACCAATGTCCAAGATCCGGTCCCAACTGCAGGAATATTTCCTGCCATGGTAGCATTTGTTACTGCGCAAACACTTTGTGATGGTCCAGCATTTGATGCAGTAGGATTTGTATCCACAAAAATTTGCACTGTTGAACTTGATGACGGACAAACACCATTTGAGATCACCCATTGAAAAACATTTGATCCTAAACCAAGACTGATAACACCAGAATTTGATAAGGATGGCGCACTTACTAATCCTGGACCTGTGACCACATTCCAAACTCCTGTTCCAATAGCGGGTGCATTACCTGCTAATGTTGCCGTAGTTGCGCAAACAGTTTGATTGGGTCCAGCATTTGAAACTGTTGGTGGAGTATCTCGCTGAATTGACATCGTTGAAATTGACGTTGCACAAATTCCATTTCCGATGGTCCATTGAAAAACATTTATTCCAAAACCTAAAGCCGTTAATCCGGTTGTTGGAGAATTTGGAGAAGTAATATTTCCTGCGCCCGAAACTAAACTCCAGGTTCCTGTTCCAACAGCAGGTGTGTTTCCATTCATAGTTGCGGTTGCGGCACAAACGGTTTGATTTGCTCCAGCCACTGATGTTGATGGTAAGGTGTGAGAAATAATAGAAACTGTTGAAGTAGTTGAAGGGCAAACACCATTTTTTATTGTCCACGAAAAACTTGTTGTTGAAAATGGCGAACCAGGGCCAACTGTTACGTTTGATGTTGCCAAATTCACATTGGTAATTGTGCTTGTTCCTGCAAATGTACTCCATGTTCCCGTTCCTACTGCTGGTACATTTCCGGCCAAGGCGGTTGGGGTTCCACAAACAGACATAGTTACACCTGCATTTGAGGGAGGAGAATTAGTGTATGAAATAATAGAAACTGTTGACGTAGTTGAAGGACAGACTCCGTTCTTAATTGTCCACGAAAAATTTGTTGTTGAAAATGGTGATCCTGCGCCAACGGTGACATTTGAAGTTGCAAGATTCACATTCGTGAGCGTACTTGTTCCCGCAAACGTACTCCACGTTCCGGTTCCAGCCGCAGGTACATTTCCGGCCATTGTAGTTGAGGTTCCACAAATGGACATAGTAGTTCCTGCATTCGAAGGAGAAGAAGTTGTGTAAGAAATTATGGAGACAGTAGATGTTGACACTGGACAAATTCCATTTCCAATTGTCCACGAAAAATTTGTTGTTGAAAATGGCGCACCCGCTCCAACAGTTACAGCTGATGTTGCTAAATTTACATTGGTAATTGTACTTGTTCCTGCAAAGGTACTCCATGTTCCTGTTCCGACGACGGGAACATTACCCGCCAACAAAGTTGTAGTTCCACAAAGCGACATAGTTGTACCTGCATTTGAAACAGTAGGAAAATTTTGTCGAATTATCTTCACAGTATCCGAAAGTGGAGCGCACCCACTACCTGTTATTGTCCAAACAAATGTGTTAGTACCAACTGCCAATGCAGTTATACCCGAAGTTGGTGTTGTTGGACTTGTTATTGTTCCTCCTCCTGATTGCAAACTCCATGTTCCTGTTCCGTTCGTTGGCGTATTCGCTGCAAATGTTGCTGTTGTTGCACATACTGTTTGATCGGCACCTGCAGTTGGATAAGACAAAACTCCTCCGCATCCAACTTTTGCTAAAAAAATATTTGACAACGCTGCTGTTGGCAACGCTGCTAATGGCGGAAAGACCGCAGCGCCCGCATGTATCCCTCCTAAATAAGCATCCGAAACAAGATCAACTGCAATTCCATTTCCATAATCATCACTACTGGAAGTACCGGCTGAAGTTCCACCACGAGTTCCATAGTAGAGTTGACCATTCACAAGATATGAAGCAACAAAAACATCGCTACCTCCTATTGTTGAAAGTGATGTATTAGGAGTTCCGGCAAGGATAAGTGTGTTATTAAAAGCACCGCCAACAAATAATTTGCCTGAGGCATGTATGTCGATCGCATTTCCTACAGCAGTAGCTGTACCTAAAGCACTTGTCTCCGCTCTTCCCCATTGAAAAAGTCCACTCGCATTGTTTAACCCTGCAACAAACAATCCTAAGGTGGCGTTAGTTGATCTAGTAAATGTTGGTGCTGGATATTTGAAACCAACTGTTCCGGTGCCCACTCCTCCTGTAACGTAAACATTATTTGCGTCTACCGTAATGCCACGACCACGATCGGCTGTTGTTGTAGAAATATTATTATGCCATGCGTAAGTTCCGTTTTGATTGTAAGCAATAATTGCAATATCACCTGTTGCACCTTGCGATGTTAGATTTCCAACCGTTACCGAAGCACTATTGGTTACAGTAAAAGTTCCATTATAATCACCAATGAGATAAATTCGATTCGCATCTGCCGTGATATTATAACCGGCATCGTTCACAGTACTTGCTGAATTTGCTACCCATTGTACAACACCTGCTGCATTATATTTTGCGCAAAAAATATCGCTTCCGCCCATGGCAGTTTTTACGATCGTTGTTGCGTTAGAAGACGAAAACGTTGTTGCGCCAATAAATGAACCTGTGACATAAACACCATTCGCATCTGCTTTCACCCCAACAGCAGCGTCGGTACTTGCGCCACCAATTTTTGCACACCACTGAAATGTTCCTCCGCGATTGTATTTCGCAAGAAATGCATCTTGTGCAGTAGAAACTAAATTGTAAACTCCCGCACCCGGATCAAAATCACAGGTTCCATTGAATCGCCCTGCAATATAAATATCTCCGTTAGTTGCATCTGTTGCAACAGCATATCCTTCATCTGCACCGGTGCCGGATCCAAAACTTTTTGATAATCCCAACGTTCCTGTTCCCTTATGATATTTTAAAAAGAAAACATCACCACCTCCGCCAATTGCAACCAAACCAAGACCTGCAATATTTCCGGAATACAATCCTGTAACAACAATACTATCAGTAAAAGGATCATAAACTACTTTGTTAATGTATTCTGCGGAAGCGCTACTACCATTTCTTGACCATACCCAAGGCGGCGCTTGAGAGTACAATTTTGTGGCACAAAATATCCCAAACAGAAAGAAAATATATAAAAAACTCTTCCTCAAGTGTTTATAGCCCTATAAAATTAAAATTTACTGCTCTAAATCCTATTAATTTTAGATAAATTAGTCCATTTTGTCGATTAATAGTTATTTCTAAACAAAAAGTGAAAAATTTTAGGTCCAGTGTACTGATAATTAGCCCTTTAATCGTTTGCCTGGGGAATAGAAATTTTGATCGAAAAGCAGCTCTTTTTCTACTTTTTTAGTGTTTAGTTTTTCAAAAATTTAGCATCGATTTTTGTTGAACACTTTTCTCAATTTTTGTTTCTTCAATAAATTCATCGCGAAAAGAAATTATTCTTAATTTAGAAATCTTTTAAAACAAAATTCAATGAAGGGAATCATACTTGCCGGAGGATCAGGAACACGTTTACATCCATTAACGCTTGCCATGAGTAAGCAAATGATGCCAATTTATGATAAGCCCATGATCTATTATCCACTATCTGTTTTGATGATGGCAGGTATCAAAGAAATTTTGATCATCTCTACACCCCACGACCTGCCTAACTTCCAGAAGTTGTTGGGAACAGGCGAAGAGATCGGTTGCAAATTCTCTTACAAAGTTCAAGAAGTTCCGAACGGACTTGCACAAGCATTTGTTTTAGGTGAACAGTTCATAGGAAAAGATAAAGTTGCTTTGATCTTAGGCGATAATATTTTTTATGGAGTTGGTTTAGGACGAATGTTCCAAAAAATAAATGATCCTGATGGCGGCGTTGTTTTTGCGTATCACGTTAGCGATCCCGAACGTTACGGTGTTGTTGAATTCGACAAACAAAATAATGTACTTTCTATAGAGGAAAAACCAAAAACTCCCAAGAGTAATTATGCAGTACCCGGATTATATTTCTATGATAATTCCGTTGTTGAGATCGCTAAAAATTTAAAACCTAGTCCGCGCGGAGAATATGAGATAACCGATGTAAATAAAGAATATTTGAAACAAGGAAAATTAAAAGTGAGCATTATGGACAGAGGAACCGCGTGGTTAGACACCGGAACTTTTGCATCGTTAATGCAAGCCGGACAATTTGTTCAAGTAATTGAAGAGCGTCAAGGACAAAAAATTGGTTGTATTGAAGAGGTTGCATTCAAAATGAAATACATCACCAAAGAACAATTGATGAAAATTGCACAACCACTCACCAAAAGTGGTTACGGAAATTATTTATTGGATCTTGTGAAACAAGCCGATTAGATACAGTGAATACATTTGAAACACATCGTCAACTTTTTGATTCGCATCTCGAAAACTATAAAGCTGATGTTAATTTACGATCGCCAAGAGAACTTTACGAACCCGAACATTATATTTTATCGCTGGGCGGAAAACGCTTAAGGCCTTTACTGGCGCTCATTTCCTGCGATCTATTCGGAAAAGATCCGTCACATGCTTTGAACTCTGCCTTGTGTGTTGAGTTGTTCCATAATTTTTCTTTGATCCATGATGATATTCTTGATGAAGCTCCACTTCGAAGAAATAATCCAACCGTGCACACAAAATGGAATACAAATATTGCTATACTAAGTGGTGATGTGATGCTTGTGAAAGCTTTTGAAGTATTAAAGAATTATGACGCTAAAGAATTTTCGCAATTATTTTCCATCTTCTCAAAAACATGTATTGAAGTTTGTGAAGGTCAGCAATTGGATATGAATTTTGAAAATACGAATTCGCTTACGGTTGATGAGTACATTCAAATGATCACCAAAAAAACCGCAGTTCTCCTTGGGTGTAGCTTGCAAATGGGAGCCATTAATTCTGGCGCAAGTAAGATCGATCAAGAACATATTTACGAATTCGGAAAACATTTAGGGATCGCTTTTCAATTATTAGATGATACGTTGGATGCGTATGCCACAGATGAAAAAAGTTTTGGGAAACAAATTGGAGGCGATATCCTAGCCAACAAAAAAACATTTTTAGTATTGAAAGCGTTTGAACTTGCAAAAGTAGAACAGGCAAAAAAACTCCACGAATTAATGGGTCAAACAAAAGTTGTTCCGGATAAAAAGATACAAAATACTCTTGAGATCTTTAACGAATTAGGCGTGAAAGCCTTGTGTGAAGCGGAAGCCGACAAGCATACTAAGATCGCCATCGATCATCTTTTAAAAGTAAGTGCCGACAGAACAAAACTAAAAGCGCTCGAAACTTTTTCACTAGCCCTCTTAAAAAGAAACACCTAATGATCGCATTTGAAGATTATAAACATTCCATTCCTATACAAATTCGCTTTAGCGATATTGATAAGATCAATCATGTGAACAATGCGTGTTATCTGAATTATTTTGAAACAGCCCGCGTAAATTATTTTGATACCGTTTTTAAAGGGCGAAATGATTGGGATAAACAAGGATTTGTATTAGCGCGAAATGAGATCAATCATATTCATCCTATTCATTTGGAAGATCAGATCTTTTGTTACACTAAAGTTACAGAGCTTGGTAATAAAAGTCTCACCTTAAAAAATTGCGTTCTCAAAAAAACAAATGATGGCTTAGTAGAATGTGCTAACGGTATTGGCATTTTGGTGGCCATGAATTATATAACTCACGAAAGCATTCCGCTTCCGGAAGATTGGAAAAAAATGCTCGCTGAATTTGAGAAATAAAATTACACCTTCGCCGGCATTTCTTCTGTAAACATTGCTTTTCCCTTGGTGTTATCAAGGTTTTGCTTATCTTTTTTCTTCACCACTTCGCTTACTCTCCATAAAAAATAAATACACACCACGATGACAAACGAAACAACGTAACCAAGAATATCGTAGTGTTCGATCGGACTAGTTTTTGTTTGTTGATGCACGATCAAGCCTGCGATCACGGCCGATACTCCTCCTGACATTTGTTGCAAAGAAGAGTTGATACTCATAAACGCACCGCGATCCTTCATGTCAGGAATTGCGGTTGTCAAAATACTTGATGGTACCATTCGGCTCATGATGCCCATAAACAAAAGCATATTGAGTGCGATCACTAACCATAATGGTGTTACTCCAATATTTGTATACACAACAACCATGATTATTGCCCAGATAGAACCTACTGTAAAAATTTTGAACTTATCTATTCTATCACTCAGTCTTCCAATGATAGGCATAATGATGATCGAAGAAATTCCTGTGAACAAGAACACCCAATGTATTTCCCCTTGGGGAATGCCCACATTATTTACCAAAAATGCACTTCCAAAAGGCATTAACATAAATCCTCCAATAGATAACATAGCGGTTGCAATAAATCCAACCTGATAGGTTTTATTTTTTGCTGTATGCAGCAAATGTTCAAATGCACTTTTATCGGATTGTAATTTTAAATGCGCGATGATCGGTCGCACTTTTGCAACCATGATGATGCCAACGCTAACCGCCACAGCTACGATCATAAAAAAAGCAACATGCCAATTCCAACGCGTTGCTAAATACAATCCAATTGGAATTCCAAGTACCTGACTCGCTGCAAAAGACATTTGTATAGTTCCCATCACGCGTCCTCTTTGTCGCATTTCAAAAAGATCGGTAATAATGGCCATCGCTACGGAAGCAATAACACCACCAAATAATCCTGTGATGATCCTCGCTGCCAATAATGTTTCGAATGTATTTGCTATTCCACAAAAAAATGTTCCAATAATAAATCCTGCATAGAAGAACATTAATAATTTCTTACGATCAAATCGATCTGCAAATCCTGCTGCTAAAATTCCCGAGATTCCCGCACTAAATGCGTACGACGAAACAACGTAGGCGAATTTTGATGGCGTAATATCCATCGACTTCATTAAAATATCTCCAAGCGGCGACAAGATCATGAAATCAAGAACAACTGTAAATTGTATGAATGCCAAAACAGCAATGATAAATTTTTGGTAACCGGTAAAGGGGATTATGTCAGGTTTTTTTTCCATAGTGTTTTTTTACCAGAAATGTTTTTGTATAGAATTCATTGCGTAAAAATAGGCTTTTTTGATCAGATTGTTTGAAGACTCGACAGATTAGCTACGCTGATCTGGAATGAGGAGGCGTTGCAAGTAAAAACCTTTTCGCGTGAACAGATTAGCTACGCTGATCTGGAATGGGAGGCGTTGCAAGTAGCAAAAGCTTTGCCTTCGGCAAACTTTTTTTGTTGTTCGATAAAATACTTAAGTTTTGGTGGCCGATTAGCTACGCTGATCTGGAGTGGGGAGGCGTTGCAAATAAAAGTCTCTTTTTTCGCTGCGCGAAAATGGTCCTTTTTTGTTTCTCGCTTTCGAAAGCGAGCTTTCGACGCTTGAAACAAAAAAGTCCCTTGCAAAGCAAGAGACTTTTATTTGTCGGGGTGGCCAGATTCGAACTGACGACCTCCTCGTCCCAAACGAGGCGCGATACCGGGCTACGCTACACCCCGCTCTACTCCCGGCCTAAGGCACAAGAGTTTAGCGTTCTCAAAAAAGAGAGTGCAAATATAGCTATTTTTTACTTTCTGCAAAAAAATATTAATATCTCTCCACATGGCGTATTTATTGCATTTGTAGCATGAAATTAATTGTATTTTTGAGGGATGAATAACGAGCAGATCTTGATCCTCGACTTTGGTTCGCAGTACACGCAACTCATTGCCCGCAGATTACGTGAATTAAATGTTTATTGCGAGATACATCCTTATAATAAAATTCCAACTATTGACGCTACCATCAAAGGTGTCATCCTGAGTGGAAGTCCGCATTCCGTTAGAGAAGAACCACCATTAAAACCTGATCTTTCAAACATCAAAGGAAAAATTCCTTTACTCGGTGTTTGTTATGGCGCACAATATCTTTCGCATTTTTATGGCGGCGAAGTTGGAAGATCAAGTCACCGCGAATATGGTCGCGCCAATTTAACCTACGCCGACAATTCAAGTCCGCTTCTCACTTCTATTTCGCAAGATTCACAAGTGTGGATGAGTCACGCTGATACAATTTTAACTGTTCCAAAAACATACAAAACAATTGCAAGTACAAACGATGTGAAAGTTGCTGCGTTCAAAATTGATAATGAAACAACCTTTGGTATTCAATTTCATCCGGAAGTTTATCACACATTAGAAGGCGCACAATTACTTAAGAATTTTGTTTATGATATTTGTGGTTGCACCGGTAATTGGACCCCTGCCTCATTTGCTAATAATACAATTGCTGATCTTAAAAAACAATTGGGCAACGATAAAGTGATCCTTGGCTTAAGCGGTGGTGTTGACAGCAGTGTTGCCGCCATGCTTTTACACAAAGCCATTGGAAGTAATTTGCATTGCATTTTTGTTGATAATGGATTGCTTCGCAAAAATGAATTTGAAAATGTGTTGGATTCATACAAGCATATGGGATTGAATGTAAAAGGTGTGAATGCGAAAGATAAATTTTACGCTGCGTTAAAAGGAATTTCTGATCCCGAACAAAAAAGAAAAGCTATTGGCAAAATTTTCATTGATGTGTTCGATGCCGAATCCAAATTAGATAGAGACGCTAAATGGTTGGGACAAGGAACAATTTATCCGGATGTGATTGAAAGCGTGAGCCAGGGCGGTCCTTCGCAAACAATTAAATCGCATCACAACGTTGGAGGATTGCCGGATTACATGAAATTAAAAATTGTTGAGCCACTTAGAAGTTTATTTAAAGATGAAGTTAGAAGAGTTGGAAAAGAATTAGGATTGGATGCAAACATTTTAAATCGTCACCCATTCCCCGGACCAGGCTTAGCCATTCGCATCTTAGGAGATATCACTGAACAAAAAGTAAAAATTCTTCAAGACGTTGATCATATTTTTATTGAGGGATTGAAAACTCATAATTTATATAACCAAGTATGGCAAGCAGGCGCCATTTTACTGAATGCACAAAGCGTTGGTGTGATGGGTGATGAAAGAACGTACGAAAATGTGGTTGCATTGCGCGCTGTATCAAGTACGGATGGAATGACGGCAGATTGGTGTCATTTACCATATGAATTCCTTTCTAAAATGAGTAACGAGATCATCAACAAAGTAAAAGGTGTTAATCGCGTGGTGTATGATATAAGTTCAAAACCACCGGCAACTATTGAGTGGGAATAGATTTAATTATGAATGATGAATTTTGAATTATAAATTGAGATATTTTAATAAATACTACCTTTCTTTTGTCTTTTTACTTTTGACTTTTGTCTTGATTTCACAAACTAAGTCAACAAATATCCAAACCATTAATGGTAAAAAATATTATTTGCACAAATTAGATAAGGGACAAAGTCTTTACTCCATTACCAAACTTTACAGTGTAAAATTGGATGATCTTTATGCCGAGAATCCTGAATTAAAGAATGGGACAAAAGCCGGACAAGAGATCAAGATCCCTTTTGCAGGAGAGACTGCGCATTTTAATACGACAACTACTTCAACGCCTACCGTTTCAACAACACCGCGTACAGCGAGTGTAATTGACACAACAAAATATTCCGTTTACAAAGTTGGAAAAGGAGAAACGGTTTATGCCATCACAAAAAAATTCAACCTTTCGGTTGATTATTTCGAGAAATTAAATCCGGGATCAAAAGCGGGATTAAAAGACGGACAATTAGTTGCTATTGGCGAAAGATCGCCAATAAAAACATTGACCACCACAACAAATTCGGTAAAACCTAGTGCAGATACATTTCCATTAAAAATTCATTTTCCTAAGAAGACTAACTACAATCTGGCTTTAATTCTCCCTTTTAAATTAGATCAGTTAGACCTTATTAATTCTTCTGCCCTTGTAAAAGCGAACATGAGTTTTCCTCAGATCAGTTCCTTGGCCATTGATTTTTATTTAGGATTTAAGCAAGCGGCTGATTCATTAGCATCAAAAGATTTTAAAGTTAGCATGGAATTACACGATCTAGATGATAAAGATTCGTTGAACATGGTGAATATCCTTAGTAGCTTGGATAAAAAACAAACCGACTTTATTTTTGGCCCTATGTATGCCAATGGTTTTAAAACCATTTCGGTAAAAGCAAAAGAATTAAATATTCCCATAGTTTCTCCGATCACTCAGCAAAATAAATTTCTTTACGATAATATCTACGCCTCTAAAACAAATCCCTCGCAGTACACAATGGTAGAAGCTTTGGCAGATTATATCCTTGATTCGCTTAAACCAAAAAAAGCAAAAGTGTTATTGAACATTGCTTCGGATAAAGACACAAAGGAAATGGGATTCGTAAAAGCCTTTAAACAATATTATAACGAGAAAGCCAGAAAACTAGGTTATACTTTAAAAGATACGGTGAACACTGTTCGCAGCATTACAGGAATAAAAACAGCACACGAGAGTGGAATAAAAAATGTAGTTGTGTCTTTCAGCGCCAATCAAATATTAATTACTGATTTTATAACGCAATTGGCTTTGTTTGCGGATAAAAAAGATATTACTCTGTGTGGTTTTGAAGAAACATCCACCTCATTTGATAATATAGATCAAGAATATCTTAATCAATTGAATTATACATTTCCTTCGGCAAATAATCTCACCAATACAAAAGCGTATCAAACAATTATTACAAGATATTGGGCCAAACAGAATACTTACCCGGGTAAATTTTACTTTATAGGATTTGATATTGGAATGTATTACTTAAAGAATTTGCGCGATCATGGACAGGATTTTATTTTCCGTTTGAATGAATTACCATCGGAAACAAATTACCTTCGTTTTAAATTCACTCGTCCGGATAACTCAACCGGATTTGACAACAACGGCGTTTACATTTTTAAATACGCCAATTACCAACTGGTAGAAACAGGATGGAAATAAGTAAAGAACATATCTCTGATCAGCTCAAACAACTTCAAGCGAACATTTGCGATGCCCTAGAAAAAGCAGATGGTAAAGGTAAATTCTCGATTGAAAATTGGACACGAGAAGAAGGCGGTGGCGGAATTTCCCGAGTAATTCAAAATGGTGCCGTGATCGAAAAAGGTGGCGTGATGTATAGCGCTGTACACGGAGATGCTCCTGATTTTTTATTTAAGGAAAGTGAACACGCGGTTGTAACCGAAAAAACAGCGCGACCAAAATTTTATGCTACCGGTGTTTCTATTGTGATACATCCTGCAAGTCCCATGGTTCCTATCATTCATATGAACGTACGTTACTTCGAGATGAATAACGGCGTAAAATGGCTTGGCGGAGGAATTGATCTTACACCACACTACATTAATAAAGAAGATGCGAAATTCTTTCATTCCGAATTAAAAAAGGTTTGTGATAAACACCACCCTACATATTATTCTCAATTTAAGAAATGGGCCGATGATTATTTCTTTATCACACATCGAAAAGAAACACGTGGCATTGGCGGAATATTTTTTGATCGTTTGAATTCGAACACCGAAATGAGTTTTGAAAAGAATTTGAATTTTTGGAAAGATGTTGGCAGTAGTTTTGCAGGAATTTACACCGAACTCATTAAGCGCAATAAAGACAAATCATTTAACGAGCACAATAAACAATGGCAACTTTTGCGGAGAGGACGTTATGCAGAGTTTAATCTTATTTACGATAAGGGCACAAAATTTGGTTTAGAATCTAATGGAAGAGTAGAATCTATTTTGATGAGTTTACCAAAATTCGCATCTTGGGAATACGATCATAAGCCCCAAGCAGGCTCCGAAGAAGAAAGAACCTTATCGCTTCTTAAAAAGGAAATTAACTGGGTATAGTTATTTTTCATTCTCATCACCTACAATTTAACTTATTATAGGGCTCTAAAGGCCGTTTTTGCTGCGAAATGTCCCTTTTTAGCATTCGCTCCTTTCAAATATTTCCTAAATTTATAGTATGCAAAAGGCATTTGTTGCACATATAGAGCGTAAGGATCTTTTTAAAAAAGACGATCGACTTTTAGTTGCTGTAAGCGGTGGCGTTGATTCTATGGTATTGTGCGATCTTTTACTCAAAGCAGGTTATAAATTTTCTGTTGCGCATTGCAATTTTAAATTAAGGGATCATGATTCGGATACAGATGAACAGTTTGTAAAAAATTATTGCGCTAAAAATAAATTAGAATTTTACGTTCGTTCATTTAACACAGCAAATTATGCCGAAGAAAAAAAACTGTCCATTCAAATGGCAGCGCGTGCCTTAAGATATTCTTTTTTTAATGAATTAATGATCAAGCATTCTTTCACTTATCTTTTAACGGCGCATCATTTGAGCGATAATGTAGAAACGTTTTTAATTAATCTTGTTAGAGGCTCAGGAATTTCGGGATTAAAAGGTATTTCTGAAAAAAGAGGAAATATTGTTAGGCCATTGCTTCCTTTCTCAAAAGAAGAGATACTTAATTATGCCAAAGAAAATTCAGTTGAATTTAGAACGGATAAAAGTAATTTGGAAGATGCGTATTTACGCAATGATCTTCGATTGAATATCATTCCAAAATTAAAAGATCTTAACCCTTCGTTTGAAAGAACAATTTCAAAAGAATTGGGATTACTTCAACAGTATGATGCTATTATTACCGAACATTTTTCGAAGGAGAAAGAAAGTGCGGTCGTTAAAACTGATTCGGGCATTAAAATTCAAATTGAAAAGATCAAAACAAACAAAACTCCTGAACTTTTTCTATTTGAACTTTTAAAAGAATATAGTTTTCATTCGGATGTTATCACAGATATTTATAATAGCTTGGATGGCATTCCCGGAAAATTATTTTACTCCGAAGGTTATGAATTAGTAAAAGATAGAAACGAATTGATCCTAAATGAACGAACAAATAAGATCATTGTACCAACTGTTATTGAAAAAGAAACCAAAGAGATCCATTCACCAGTGCATTTGAAAATAAAGCCATCTTCCGCATTTGTGAAAGAGAATAGCAAAGGCGTGGCTTATATTGATCATTCCAAATTAAAATATCCTCTAACAGTTAGAGGCTGGCAGAATGGCGATAAATTCAAGCCGCTTGGAATGAACGGTTTCAAAAAACTGAGCGATCTTTTTGTTGATTTGAAGTTAAATGCGTTTGAAAAAAATAAAGTTGCAGTTTTAGAAAATGGCGATAAAGAAATTATTTGGGTGGTGAATCATCGCTTGGATGATCGTTATAAAATATCAGAGAACACACATAACATATTAAGAATTGAAGTAATTGAATAATCGCGAGATCATATTTGAAGAGAAACAATATATGGGACATAATCGCCTAAGTATTTTTACGCGCTCAATATTAGCATTGTTTTGTTTTTTGGGATATTATTGGAGCGAGAATCCTAAACCTGTACAAGTTTCTTTTGTGAGCATTGGTTCTTATCCAATTGATAATGCAAGTCAATCGGGACTAATATTTTTCTTGAGTGGAATTTTTATTCTCATTTTTTCGGCAGGTCTAACTTATATTTTACACATTCACACAAAAGTATACAAAGGTTATATTTTAATTGATGGATTTTGGACAACACGTAAAGTGAAAATTGATCTTACAAACATCACACATATTCGAAAAAGCAGATACAAACGCAATATATTAAGGCGCGCAGTTTATAACTTGCATAATAAAGGCATCATTAAATTTTATACAAGCGGCGAAGATTTTATTGAACTAACTGATAACAGCGGATTCATTTATCGTATTGGAACTCACAGAGTATCAGAGTTTTATAACAATATAAAAGGGCAACTTACTGTTATCAACAATGTAAGATAAAATGCAACCTAGGTTACTTTCCTTCGTTTAATAATATTCACCTAATGCTTTCAACATGACAACAACAACCAAATTTGAACCAATTGAAAAAGAGAAGATCGGCGAATTACGATTTCCTCAAACCGAAGTTCTAATTGATAAAGAAAAGATCGCAGAGCGAGAAGGCAATTTAAAAAGAGCTTTAACTCTTGGAAATTTAGAACGTTCAAAGACCAAAATATTTTTTGAAGATGAAACCGGATGTAAGGTTGTTGAAACAACAGTATGGGGAGTAACCGATAAGCGGATCATTTTAAAACATGGCGTTGTTATTCCGATACAACGCGTTCATAAGATCGTTACTTAATGAACTAGCTTAAGTATCACAAAAACAAACGGACTTACAAATAGCAAACTATCGAAGCGATCAAGAACGCCTCCGTGTCCCGGCATTAGTGAGCCGCTATCTTTTACACCGGCCATACGTTTCATCTGACTTTCTACAAGATCTCCAATTGTTCCGAATATTCCAACAACCAAAGCGATCAAAGGCCAAATGCAATCACATGAAAATGTTTTATTGAGATTTAATAAAAAACCAACGGCTACACAAAAAATAATTCCTATGATCGTACCTTCCCACGTTTTACCGGGAGAAACACGTTCGTATAATTTATGTTTACCAAACATACTTCCACCTAAATATGCAAATGTATCGTTAGCCCAGATCAAAAAAACAATTCCGAGAATTTTGAAGCTATTGTAACTCGCTGCCAACTCATTCACAGTTCCACTTTCAACAACAGGTATCTTTACCAATAATGCAAATGGGATAACACAATAAAAAATACCAGAAATGGTGAATGCTAGATCGTGAAAAGGATGTTCGTGTTTACTGAACACAAATTGTAAGGCAATAATAAAAGGAACAAGATAAATGGAATAGCTTAGAAAATTTATGTCAGAACAATTTGGAGGTAACTGAAGTGCGTAAATTGACATGAAGGTTATTATGCCACAAATCATTCCCAATGTTGCAAAAGGTTTATTGGCTATTCTTGCAGAGAGTTCATAAAACTCATACAGAGCCCAAATAGAAACACAAAAGAATAATGCAAGGAAAGAAAAATAACTGTAATAGATGCAGCTCAACAGAACGACCACAAATACTGCGGCCGTTAAACTTCGTACACGTAAGGTTTTAAGATCTAAAGCCATTTTACGCTTTAAAGATACTTATTTTGCAGCGATACAGAAATTATTTTTTATTTTTTGTAAAGGTCGTAAAACTCTTGTCAGTTATGGATTTCAGGGCATTCAAGAGCCTCATGAGGAAGAACTTTAAAGCGTTTTAGAGAAATAATATTTGTTCAATTCAATTTTTTGTGCTTAAATTTGTAGCGCAAATGAAAAACGTAACATTAAATAATTCATGGTGGTGGTTTGTAACAAACGTTATAAACAGCTAGAATTATTTAATTAAAGGATATTATTTCTAACCCGCTGTTTATACCAGCGGGTTTTTTTATTTATATAATATTACAATGAAACTAAGAACATATCATATTCAGATCAGCCTTGATCTTCACACACCGGTAAGTGCCTATTTGTGTTTACGCGATACATATGCGGGATCACTTTTATTGGAAAGTTCTGATCATCACTCCAAAGAAGGAAATTTCTCATTTATTGCTTGTAAACCAATCTCTTCATTTAAAGTAGAAGGAAATTCTTTACGCATACTGAAGAATGATACAATAGAAACAAGAGAAATCTCCAAAGGCTCTTTAGAAAAAGAACTTACCCAATTTGTTTCTTCCTTTGAAACAGACAAGATACCTGTATCTTTTTCTTACAGCGCAGTATTTGGATATTCGTCATTTGACGTGATCGATATGATCGAAGAAAATTTACAAACTTCACACCGATCTGAAATTCCTGAAGTGCACTACGCGTTCTATTCGCTCTTGCTTGTTTTTGATCACGCAAAGCATCAAGCGCATATTGTTGCTTTTGCGCCTTCTATCGACGAAGCAAAACTCAAGGCCTTAAAATTAAGTGAACAATTAAATACTACAACTACTCCCACAAATTCCTTCGAAACCATAGGAGAAATTTCTTGCGCAACCGGCGAACAAGAATTTCTAGCGAATGTTGCAAAAGCTAAAGATCATTGCAAACTTGGCGATGTATTTCAACTTGTTCTGTCGCGCCGCTTTAAACAAAAATTTATTGGTGATGAATTTAATGTATACCGTTGCTTAAAACAGATCAACCCTTCACCTTATCTGTTCTATTTTGACATGGGTTCATTTAAATTATTTGGTTCATCGCCCGAAGCGCAATTAGTAGTAAAAAACAATGTGGCCGAGATCCATCCTATTGCCGGAACTTACAAACGCACCGGCAATGATGAAGCGGATAAAGTGAATGCGAAACAATTAACAGAAGATCCTAAAGAAAATTCGGAGCATTATATGTTAGTTGATCTTGCACGAAACGATCTGAGCACGTGTTGCAGCGATGTAAAAGTGGAACGCTTAAAAGAATTGCAGTTCTACTCACATGTTATTCATTTAGTTTCTAAGGTTACAGGAAAATTAAAAGAAGGAATAAATGGGATCAATTTACTCTATCGCTCATTTCCGGCAGGAACTTTAAGCGGCGCTCCAAAACACAGAGCAATTCAACTTATTCGTGAATACGAATCGGAACCAAGGAATTTTTATGGAGGTTGTGTTGGATGCATTGAGACCAACGGAAATATCAATCATGCCATTATGATCCGTTCTTTTTTAAGCAGTAATAATGAGTTACATTTCCAAGCCGGAGCAGGGATCGTGATAGATTCGATACCTGAGAACGAGTTAAATGAGATCAACCACAAAACAGGCGCCTTAAAAAAAGCGCTAAAAGAAGCCAATAAATTAAATATTATTCCAACCTTTGCACAAGATGAAACTCTTAGTACTTGAT
Source organism: Sphingobacteriaceae bacterium (assembly GCA_023251775.1). GTDB lineage: Bacteria > Bacteroidota > Bacteroidia > B-17B0 > Aurantibacillaceae > Aurantibacillus. The sequence goes on from JAHEYC010000020.1 coordinate 22,081, forward strand.
AATTACGATAGCTTTACGTACAACCTGGTACACTTAGTTGAAAAAGTAAGTAATGCCAAGATCAGCGTTGTTAGAAATGATAAAATTTCTTTAGAAGAGATCGGCAATTTTGATAAGATCCTTTTATCTCCCGGACCCGGTTTGCCAAAGCACGCGGGCATCATGCCGCAATTATTAAATACGTATTCTTCCAGCAGATCTATTCTTGGTGTATGCTTGGGCATGCAAGCTATTGCCGAAAATTTTGGCGGCTCATTACAAAATCTTGAAACAGTTTATCACGGCATTGCCACTTTGGTAAATATTAAAACAAATGACTCTCTGTTCACCGGTTGTCCTACAACTTTTAAAGTTGGACGTTATCATTCATGGGTTGTTGACGCAAACACTCTTCCTGCTGTTTTAAAAGTAACCGCTGTTGATGATCAACATAACATCATGGCGCTTGAGCATAAAACGCTAGATGTAAAAGGTGTTCAATTTCATCCTGAATCAATTCTTTCTGAATACGGTGAATTGATGATCACCAATTGGCTTAAGGCCTAGTCTACTCCATACACCATTTTATTGGTCGGCTTTTGCTGAATTATTTAACCTTAATACTAAAACTATGTCAAAAAAATATCTATTGCATAAATTTTATGCAAACCAACACCTAAATTCCGAAGAAGCAGAAGAATTGATGTTGCTCATCACTCAAGGCTCATTTTCTGAAATGGAAATTGCAATTATTCTCATGTTCTATAAAACAAATTCTGTTACACTAAACGAATTAAGTAGTTTCAGAAAAGTGCTTTTGGAAAGATCATTGAAGTTTTCCATTCCATTTAAGGCAATTGATGTTTGCGGTACAGGCGGTGACGAAAAAGACACCTTCAATATTTCCACATTAAGTGCATTAATTATCGCTGCATGTGGATACAAAGTTGTTAAGCACGGAAATTACGGTGTTAGTTGTACAAGTGGTTCATCAAATATCCTTGAATACTTTGGATATAAATTCACCAACAAAACGGAGATCTTATTAGATCAGTTGCAAGAAACTAATATTTGTTTTCTGCACGCACCACTTTTTCATCCCGCATTAAAACATGTGGCGCAAGTAAGAAGATCCATGGCTACCAAAACAATTTTTAATTTATTAGGCCCATTAGTTAATCCTTGCACAATTTCTCATCAATTCATAGGCATAAATAGTTTGGAAGTGATGCGCTCTTATGATTATCTTTTAGAAAAAACAAAACTAAAATATTCCTTAGTGCATAGTATCGATGGTTATGATGAGATCTCACTAACTTCTCCTTTCAAGATCACAGGAAGCCTAGGTGAACAATTGATCCATCCAAGTGAATTAAGAATTCCCATGGTAAAACCCAATGAGATAAGATCAAGTGGAAGTATTGAAAGTGCATCCAAGATCTTTATGGACGTTTTGAAAGATAAAGCAACTACTTCTCAAAAGAACGCCGTACTTATTAATTCGGCTTTTGCCATTCAACTGATCACACATAAATGCATTGAAGATTGCATCCAAGAATCGAAAGAAGCGATCGAAAGCTTAAAAGCACTTAACACATTTAAACAACTCACAAACAAAAAACATGAATACGCTTGAAAAAATAGTATTGGATAAACGCCAATTCGTAAAAGAAAGAAAAGAGTTAGTGCCCATTAAACTACTCGAGAAAAGTTTGTATTATGAAAGCAAAACTGTTTCCTTAAAAGATTATATTCTTAGAAAGGATAAGAACGGCATCATTGCTGAAATAAAAAAACGATCTCCCTCTAAGGGCAATATCAATTTACACGTTGATATTGAAAAAACCTCAATAGGCTATATGCAAGCCGGAGCCAGCGCCATTTCAGTGCTTACCGACACCCCCTATTTTGGTGGGAAAAATGAGGATCTAACCTTAGTTAGAAAATGTAATTTTTGTCCTGTATTACGAAAGGATTTTATCATTGACGAATATCAGATCATTGAATCAAGAGCAATAGGTGCAGATGCCATTTTACTGATCGCCTCTATTCTTACCAAAGAGGAAATAAAAAAATTCACAGATATTGCTCACGCCTTAGGACTTGAAGTTCTTTTAGAGATCCATTCGCGAGATGAAATTGACAAGATCAGCGAGAACAATTCCATCGTAGGAATAAATAATCGAGATCTTGGAACACTTTCCATTGATCTGCAAAACTCTAGTTTGCTTCTTCCCTATTTGAAGGGAATTGATGTAAAGATCTCTGAAAGTGGAATTAGATCAGCTGAAGATGTTTTAGAGTTAAGATCCATAGGGTTCAATGGATTTCTCATTGGCAGTTTATTCATGAAAAGTAGTCGACCACACTTAGCTTTAAAACAATTTGTAGAAGAATTACAGAATAAAAAATTGAGTTATGCTTAAGTTAAAAGTTTGTGGACTCACAGATCCACAAAACATAAAAAAAGTAATTGAATTGGAACCGGACATGATAGGACTAATTTTTTATTCGCCTTCCAAAAGGGATGTGAGTGATAAAGGTGCAACGGAATTATGTGAAATGATCCCTTCGCACATCAAACGTGTTGGTGTTTTTGTTGATTCGCCGGTTAATTTTATTAGCGATGTTATTGAAGCCTTTAAATTAGATGTCATTCAACTTTATCACGATGATATGTCATCCTTTCAACAATTGCGTTCTAAAGTTCATATCATTAAGGCTATTTCTATAAGTAAAGAAGCAGATCTTTTAAGAACAATGGATTACATCACGCAAGCCGATCTTTTTTTATTCGACACAAAAGGAGAGAATCCGGGAGGTAACGGAAAAAAATTTGATTGGCGAATTCTTCAAAACTACGAGGGAAAACTACCATTTATTGTAAGTGGTGGGATTGATGAAAATGATGCAGACGCGATAAAGCAAATACAACACGCGCAATTTTATGGCATTGATATCAATTCCAAATTTGAAACTAAACCAGGACTAAAAAATATAAAAGCAATACAACACTTTAAAAAAGAATTATATGCAAACATTGAACATGCCGGATAAAAAAGGCTATTACGGAGAATACGGCGGGGCTTATATTCCTGAATTACTTTTTAATAACATAAATGAATTAGAACAAAATTACTTGAAGATCATTCATTCAACTGAATTTCAGAAAGAATACCATGATCTGCTTGAGAATTATGTTGGAAGACCAACACCCTTATATCACGCCAAGAATTTATCGGAACAGTTCAAAACTAAGATCTATTTAAAGCGTGAGGATCTGTGTCACACCGGTTCGCATAAAATAAATAATACCATTGGACAAATACTAATTGCAAAAGCCTTAGGTAAAAAAAGAATTCTAGCCGAAACAGGTGCGGGTCAACATGGCGTGGCTACTGCAACCGTTTGTGCATTATTAAAACTTGAATGTATTATTTACATGGGGCAAATTGATATGCATCGACAAGAAGCAAATGTGATTCGCATGAAAATGCTGGGCGCAACGATCATTCCTGCAATTTCGGGAAGTAAAACATTAAAAGATGCTACCAACGAAGCTATTAGAGGATGGATAAATGATCCCGATTCATATTATCTTATTGGATCTGCCGTTGGTCCACACCCTTACCCGGATATGGTTGCAAAATTTCAAAGTATTATTAGTAAAGAAATAAAACAACAATTACTAAAAGCAGAAGGTATGGAAGAACCGGATCTGGTAATTGCATGCGTTGGTGGTGGAAGTAATGCTGCAGGTGCTTTTTTTGAATTTATTGATTCTAAAAAAACAAAACTGATAGGCGTTGAAGCGGCGGGTAAAGGTATTGATACGGGATACAGTGCTGCAACAATGACATTAGGAACAACCGGGATCTTGCATGGATCGCGCTCAATTATTATGCAAACAAAAGACGGACAAATTATAGAACCACATTCCATTTCTGCCGGATTGGATTATCCCGGCATTGGTCCATTACATGCATTTTTAGGAAAACGAAAAAGAGCGCTTTATTTAAATGTAACAGATGAAGAAGCATTGCAAGCTGCTTTTAATTTAACAAAGCAAGAAGGAATTATTCCTGCACTTGAAAGCGCACATGCCTTAGCTATTTTAAATAAACTCGAATTACATAAAGACCAGGTCCTAGTTATTAATCTTTCAGGAAGAGGTGATAAAGATCTTCCAACATATTTAGATCATTACCATGAAAAATAAAATTGATATTCTTTTTGAAACGAAAGAAAAAGACATACTATCGGTATTTTTTACCGCCGGGTATCCGCAGTTAAATGATACAGGAAGAATTTTAAAAGAACTGCAAGAAAACAATGTTGATCTTATTGAATTTGGCATCCCTTATTCAGATCCTTTGGCAGATGGGCCTGTGATCCAAAATGCAAGTCAGCAGGCGATCAATAACGGCATGAATTTGAATTTGCTTTTTGAACAGCTATTCAAAGAAACATCAACCATTACTATTCCCATAATTTTAATGGGTTATTTGAACAGCGTGATCCAATTTGGCCTTGAGGAATTTTATAAAAAATGCTTTGAGAATTCTGTGAGTGGTGTCATTCTTCCCGATCTTCCTTTAAGTGAATTTGAGGACGAACATAAACGCTTTGCTGATAAATATAACGTAAAGGTTATTTTTCTCATCACTCCAAACACATCAATTACGCGAATAAAACAAATTGACGCTTTGAGTACAGGTTTTATTTATGTTGTTTCTTCGAATAGTATTACAGGAAAAGGTCATACAGACTTTGAAGCTCTGGAAAAATTCTACAGACAATTACATCAAATTCCTTTAAAAAATAAAACACTCATCGGTTTTGGCATCAACACTAATTCAAGCTTTAAAAAAGCCACACAATTGGCTAATGGCGCTATCATTGGAACAGCTTTTATTAACGCACTATCAAAAGAACAAAGTATCTCTGCATTTATAAATTACATTAATACTACTCAACCAATACTATCATGATCATTCAACTTAAAAACAAAATAGACTCCAATGAATTGGAAGCTATCACAAAAACTCTAAAGGAAGAACATATCAAATCAAACTTTGTTGAAACACAACATAACAAATACCTTGTTTGCTTCACCAAAACCGAATTTGATATTCGAAAATTTGGTCATTTACCCGGTGTGCAAGACGTACATTCGGTTAGCGATGATTACAAATTGGTAAGTAAAAAATGGAAATTAAATAATAGTACGATCCAACTTTGCGATACCATTACTTATACAAAAGAGCCAATTGTTATGGCGGGACCATGTTCGGTTGAAAACGAAGAGCAAATGGAAAAGACCGTTTCGCATTTGGTTAAAAACAATATTAAGATCTTACGAGGTGGTGTTTTTAAACCACGTAGTTCGCCCTATGCATTTAGAGGACTAGGCATCGAAGGTTTAAAAATGATGCATTCGTTTTGCAAACCATATGATATAAAAATTGTGACAGAAGTAATGCAGGTTTCACAAATTGAGGAAATGCTTCCTTACGTAGATGTTTTTCAAGTTGGTGCTAGAAATTCACAGAACTTTAATTTATTGGACGCACTTGGTTCGGTAAATAAACCGGTCTTATTAAAAAGAGGTGTGAGCGGAACAATTGATGAGCTCTTGCAATCGGCCGAGTATATTTTTTCAAAAGGAAATGAAAAGATAATGCTGTGCGAACGGGGTATTAGAACTTTTGAGAATTCGTACCGAAATACGTTCGACATTAATGCGATCCAGGTTCTAAAAGAAAAATCGCATTTGCCGGTGATCGCCGATCCAAGCCATGGCGTTGGCATTCGCGATCATGTATCAAAATTGGCCCTTGCTTCTTTAGTTGCAGGCGCAGATGGCGTTATTTATGAAGTACATCCTAGTCCCGAAGAGGCTTTATCCGATGGATATCAAACCTTAAACTTTGAAGAATCGGATAATTTAATAAGGCAAATACACAATTTACGCAGCTTTTTAAATAGCAATTAAATCCGTAATTTCATGCGTAATTGTTATGGCAGAAAAAAACAATATCCTATTTGATACCGATACATTTTCAAAACTTAATTCCTTTTTAAAAAAGGGAAAGTATTCGCGCTTGATCGTACTTGCAGATTCTAATACAGTTACCGAATGCTATCCAATTCTCGCAAAAAATTGCGCAGCCATACAAAAAGCAGATATTTTAGAAATTGATTCGGGTGAAGCATTTAAAACATTAGACACTTGCAAAGAACTTTGGGAGACATTGAGCGAAGCGCGAGTTGACAAAAATTCTTTACTAATTAATGTTGGCGGAGGCGTTGTTACCGATATTGGCGGATTTGTAGCAAGCGTTTACAAAAGAGGAATTGATTTTATTCATATTCCTACCAGCTTATTGGCCATGGCCGATGCAAGCGTTGGCGGAAAATGCGGCGTTGACTTGAATAGTTTGAAAAATCAATTGGGTACTATTACCCAAGCAAAAGGGATATTTATTAATTCTGTTTTTTTAGGGACACTTTCTCAACGTCATTTAGCAAATGGAATTGCTGAAATACTAAAAATGGGACTCATTGCAGATGCCAAACTGGTAAAGGCCATGCAAGACAATAAAACAGAACTTGATACTTTGATCAAAAAGAACGTGGCGCTCAAAATGGCCATTGTAAAAAAAGATCCACACGATAAAGGCGTTCGAAAAATATTGAATTTTGGTCACACTGCTGGACATGCCATTGAAAGTTGTTTTATGGGCACAGAAGATGAATTGCTGCACGGTGAAGCCATTGCCATTGGAATGCTTATTGAAAGCATAATTGCATTTGATAAAAAAATGATAAAGACCAACGAGCTTCAAACCGTTATTGATCTTATAAAACCAAATTATACGGTGATGGAATTTTCAGAAGCAGAACAAGAGAAAATAAAGGAATTAATGCTTCACGATAAGAAGAATAAAAATGACACTATTCGCATGAGCTTGATCACTAAAATAGGCGCATGTAAATTTAATGTAGAAGTGAATGTAGCACAAATTCAAAAAGCGTTCAAAACCTATCACCTTATAATTGGCGCTTAAAGATCACATACCCTCCATTGAATTGCCCGGCTCAAAAAGCATTAGTAATCGTTTGCTAATGATAAAAGCGATTGGTAAACTCAATTTTGATATTGAGAATTTGTCGGATAGTGATGATAAAAAATTACTTATCAAAGCACTTAATGATATTGATTCAGGAAAACAGGAGATCAATGTTGGCGACGCGGGAACAACTATGCGTTTTTTGTGTGCATACCTTTCTTGCCGGGAAAATAAAACTTTCATTTTAACGGGAAGTGATCGAATGAAAGAACGACCAATTAGAGAATTGGCTGATTCTTTGAATGCTATTGGAGCTAATATCACTTATTTGGAGAAACAGGGTTATCCGCCTGTAAAAATACAAGGTAAAAAGATCGAAACAAATAAGATCTCAGTGAATGCAAATGTGAGCTCTCAATTTGTTTCTTCTATTCTATTGGTATCGCCCACATTTAAGAATGGATGCACCATAAAATTAAATGGCGAGATCGTTTCTGCACCTTATATTACCATGACAATTGAATTAATGCGTTCTTTTGGAATTGAAATAAATTGTGATGATCACACAATTAATGTAAAGCCCGGAACTTATTCATCAAAAACAAATTCCTTTTATAACGAAAGCGATTGGAGTGCGGCGAGTTATTTTTACTGCGCCCTGGCTCTTGGAAGTTTTGAAAAGGTAGAACTCAAAGGTTTGCTTCAAAACAGCATTCAAGCCGATTCAAAGATCGTTGACATTTTTAACGGACTTGGCATAAGCTCAAACTTTGAGACGAACAGTGTTATAGTTTCCAAAGAAAATAAAAACGCGAAACATTTTTCTTTCGATTTTACTGATTGTCCGGATATAGCGCAAACCCTTGCTGTTACTTGCCTTGGGCTGGGAATCACAGCTGATCTTACCGGCTTAAAGACCCTAAAAATAAAAGAAACCGATCGCATCATAGCTTTAAAAAATGAATTGAAAAAATTTGGAGCCATTGTTGAAATAACGCCGAATTCTCTTCACATAAAAGGATATAATACCGTAAATAAAAATAAAGAAATTTTAGTGAACACTTATAATGATCATCGCATGGCTATGAGTTTTGCTTCCTTGAAATTTATTTACCCGAATATGGTAATAGAAAATAAAGAAGTAGTAAGTAAATCATTCCCGAAATTCTGGGAGCAATTCTCAAAACTCTCATGAAGCATTATCTTCTATTATTTTTTATTCTGTTGAATACTTTATCGGCACAAGTAAGTATTACCGGAAAGATCATCGACGATAAAAATGAGATCATCCCTTACGCAGCCGTTGGAAGTATAAAACATACTACTGCTGTCTTATCAAATGATAAAGGTTTTTTTCGCTTAGAATTAAAGAATTATGATGAAACAGATAGTATTAAATTTTACGCCATTGGATATAAAGAGCAATACATTCCCATTGTGCAATTAAAAACATCAGGCGCAAATGAAATTCGCTTATGGCCAACTGATGTAGAGATGGCCGAAGTAGAAGTGAATGCAAAAAAATTATACAGAAAAAAATTAGGTGTTGTAAAATACGATAAAACAAATTGTTCGGGCTTTGTGGGATTAGAAAATAATTGGATAGGCGTTGAAACCGCGATAAAAATTCCTAATGAGAATAAAAAACTTCTAAAGATCGTTGATTTTCAATTTTACATCATCAAAAATCTATTGCCCGATACTTTACTGTTCCGTTTGAATATTTATTCTTCTAATGAATACTTCCCTACAAAGAATATTTTAAAAAAATCCATCGTTTTTAAAACAAAGGTAAAAGAAGGCGAAGTTTCTTTAGACCTCAGCGCTTATGATATAAGAGCTTACGACGATTTTTTTGTGAGTTTGGAATGCTTAATGGAAAAAGTTAGCATCAACGATTTCTGCTTTGCAGGTCAAAATAACGAACCCTCTTATGTACGTGAGAGTGTATTTAAAAAATGGAAAAAAATGCGAGGTGGCGGTGGAGCGTTTAATGTGAGTGTGCTTTACCAGAAAAAGAATTGAATAATGTGTTAGTTCTCAGTCTCGGCTACGCCGAGGCGATTTGTTTTGCCACGAATTACACGAATTTCACTAATCTGGGTTTATAAAAATTTCACTAATCTGTGTGTGTTAATCTGGCTGGATTAGCAAACACAGATTAGTGAAATCAATCCACACAGATTAGTGCTAATTAGTGAAATTCGTGGCTAAAAAAACCTGATTAGCAGTGGAGCTGCGATTATTTTCCTCTTATAATTTCTCCCTAAGATATTTTGCAGTATATCCTTTTTTGTTCGCTATCAAACCTTCCGGCGTCCCTTCAAAAACACTGTAGCCGCCTTCGTCGCCGCTTTCGGGACCAAGATCAATTACCCAATCGGCACTTTTGATCACATCCAAATTGTGTTCGATCACAATAATGGAATGTCCTTTAGTAATAAGCGCTTCAAATGAGCGAAGTAATTTTGAAACATCATGAAAATGTAAACCCGTTGTTGGTTCGTCAAACACAAACAGAACAGAATTATTTGCGCCACCAATTCCTAAAAAAGTCGCTAATTTTATTCGCTGTGCTTCTCCCCCACTCAATGTACTGCTGCTTTGTCCTAAATGCACATAACCCAAACCAACATCTTGCAAAGGTTTTAATTTCTCAACTATCTTGTTGGCAATTCTGTTCTCGTCATCACCAGAAAAGAAAGTAATGGCATCATCAATGGTCATGTCTAAAATATCGGCAATAGACTTTCCTTTATATAAGATCTCTAAAGTATCTGCTTTAAAACGTTTGCCCTTGCAGGACTCGCACGGCAATTGAATATCAGCCATAAATTGCATCTCAACAGTAATTGTTCCTTCACCCTGACACATTTCGCAACGACCACCATCTACATTAAAACTAAAATGTCCCGCTTTATATCCGCGTAATTTTGCTAAGCCTTGTTCGCTGAACAATGTTCTAATCTCATCGTAGGCTTTTGTATACGTTGCAGGATTACTTCGCGAAGATCTTCCAATTGGATTTTGATCAACGTATTCCACCTGACTTATTTGTTTCAAACTACCACTGATAATACTTTTATGTTCTACGTTCGCGTAAAAACCATCCAAATATTTTTGTAAACGTGGCACTAATGCTTTTTTTACTAAACTAGATTTTCCAGAACCACTTACTCCGGTTACACAACACAAAACATTTAAAGGAAATTTTATAGATATATTTTTTAAATTATTGTCAGATACATTCTTTACTTCAATAAACTCTTTGAATTTCCGTCTGCTTGTTGGAACTTTAATTTCTAATTGTTTGGTTAAATATTTTGCGGTATAGCTATCCTTACTTTTTACCAGATCGGCATGTTTACCTTGGAATACTAATTTTCCACCGCCTGTTCCGGCTTCCGGACCAATATCTATCAACACATCAGCTGCACGCATGATCTCTTCGTCGTGCTCTACAACAATTACTGTATTTCCTTGGCGTTGTAATTCTCGTAATACTTTTATTAAACGTTCAGTATCTCTTGAATGTAAACCAATACTTGGCTCATCTAAAATGTACAAACTTCCCACCAAACTACTTCCTAATTGCGTTGCTAAATTAATGCGTTGACTTTCTCCTCCGCTTAATGTATTGGCCACGCGATTCAGCGATAAATAATTCAAACCAACATCCATTAAATATTGTAAACGGTTATTGATCTCAATTAATAAGCGTTTCGAGATCTTTTCATCACTTGCATTCAATTTTAAATTCTTAAAATATCCTTGCGCTTCCGAAACAGGCATTAAAATAATATCGCGCAAGCATTTCTCGCCTACTCTTACGTAATTCGCATCTTTACGCAAACGTGTTCCTTCACAATCGGGACAAGATGTTTTTCCCCTGTATCTTGCCAACATCACACGGTATTGAATTTTGTAGATCTCTTTCTCTAACATTTTAAAGAAATCATTTATCCCTTCAAAATGAGAATTTCCTTCCCACAATAATTTATACTGAGCTTTTGTAAGTTCTGCAATTGGTTTGTGTACCGGGAAATTAAATTTATGAGCGCTCTTTAGTAATTGTTTTTTATAAAAACTCATTGTCTCGCCATTCCAGCAAGCAACAGCATTATCAAATACACTTGCGCTTTTATTTGGGATAACCAGATCTGGATCCACGCCAATGATACTTCCAAAACCTTCGCAGGTTTTACACGCGCCAATTGGATTATTGAACGAAAAGAAATTTACGCTTGGTTCTTCAAAGGTAATTCCATCCATCTCAAATAAATTACTGAAATGATAGCTTGTGCTCTTACCCTTTGTATCTTCAATTATTACATCGCATTCTCCTCCACCTTCAAAAAAAGCAGTTTGCACGCTATCCGAAATTCTGTTCAACAGATCCTCATCATTTTTTTGTACGATGATGCGATCAACCAATAAAGATATTTCCGTATTCTTTTTTATTTTCTTCAGATCAAGATCCGTTATCTTTTGAATTCCTTCAGTTGTAATAACGCGCGAAAAACCTCCTTGATTTAAAAGTTCTAATTGTTTTGAAAGTGTGCGATCTTTTTTCTCTTTTAATTTTACGGCAACTAATGCTTTTGAATCAACTTCTTGTTGCATCACAAAATCAACCACATCACTTATTTTATGGCGGATCACTAATTTGCCGGTCACCGGACTATATGTTTTTCCAACGCGCGCAAACAATAATTTTAAATAATCATATATCTCGGTAACAGTTCCAACTGTTGAACGCGGATTACGCGATACCACTTTTTGTTCGATGGCAATTGCAGGAGAAATGCCTTTTATATAGTCAACTTGAGGCTTCTCCAAACGCCCCAAAAACTGCCTTGCATAGGCAGACAAGCTCTCCACATAACGTCTTTGACCCTCGGCATATAAGGTATCAAAAGCCAGGGTTGACTTGCCCGAACCCGATAAACCCGTGATAACCACCAGTTTATTACGGGGTATAACTACATCAATGTTCTTTAAATTGTGTAAACGGGCCCCTTTTATGATTATATGGGTTTTGGCATCAACCTTAGAGATATCGGCTATTTGGGACATGGAAGCGCAAAATTAGGGCTTAATTTCGAGTTTTTGGGGTATTATTTCCCTCAATAAGACTAACAACTGGCTCAATTATGGGGCTATTTTAACATATATCTTTTGGGGTAAAAACTAAATGGCCTATATTTGCCCTAATAACCAATTAAAAAATTAAGCCATAGAATAGACTTTTACTAGCAAAACAGAACTTTAATTTAAAGCAAGTAAACATGTCTATTCAATCATTCACTGATCACGAGTTAGTTGAGTTATACCTAAAGGGTAACGAAAAAGGCTTAGAAACTCTCCTCCAACGTCACAAATCAAAACTCTTTTCGAGTATTTTGGTCATTGTTAAAGATAGAGCTTTAGCCGAAGATGTATTTCAAGATACCTTCCTAAAAGTGATCCAAACCTTAAAAAAAGGTCAGTACAACGAAGAAGGAAAATTCCTTCCATGGGTATATCGCATAGCGCATAATTTGATCATCGATCATTTCCGTCGCATCAAAAAAATGCCGCCGGCTTCTATTTATTATAACGAAGAAGGTGAAGAGATCCATCCATTGGATAAGGTAAGCGATACCAAAGATGTATATCAAACGGGCGATGAAAGTGCCAAACGCAAAAATAATGTTCGCGATCTGATACATATGTTACCGGCCGATCAACGCGAGGTTGTAATTATGCGTACGTATTATGACATGAGCTTTAAAGAAATTGCGGATATGACCAATGTGTCTATCAATACATCGTTAGGACGTATGCGTTATGCTTTGATCAATTTAAAGAAGATGATAGAAGAACGTAAAGTGGAAGTTTCGTTTTAAAATAAGATTCAATTGCAAATAAAAAAGGCCACAGAATTCTGTGGCCTTTTTGTTTTTATTAATTCTTTTGTTACTTCGTCTTATTAATAATATGCAAACTCGTCTCACCAATAACTTTAAACGCTGTTCTTCTATTTTTTTGATGTGCAGCTTCCCACTCAGGACTTTTAGGAACCATGGCATTGATCTCTGCTTCGGTAATAATTGGTCGTGTTTCGCCATAACCAGTAGAAGTGATCTTTGATTTAGGAATGCCTTTACTAATAATATAATCCACACAACTTTTAGCACGTGCAGCCGATAATTTCATGTTGTAATCATCATTACCGCGAGCGTCGGTGTGCGCACCAAGATCGATGGTGATATTGTCATTCAATTTCATCAAGTCAACGATCTTATCCAATATCTCCATAGATTTAGGACGTAATGTTGCTTTATTAAAATCGTACTCAATACCTTCTATCTCGATATCACCTGAAGGAATTTTATTCAAGGTAAAATCGCGCATAAATACTTCCGATTCTGTTTTACCTTCGGTAGCAACTTCATTGGCGCTTGCAAAGTATCCGTTCTTTTGCGCTTTTAAGAAGTATTGCATGTTCAATTTAAGATCAGTGCTATAAAATCCTTTATCATCGGTAACAACAAAGAAAGGTTCATCGCCATCATGAACGTCTTTAACCGTAATAAGTGCGCTTGGAATTGGATCTCCTGTTTGCTCATCCGTTACTAAACCTTCCAATGAGAATTTAATTGGTTCATTTTCGAAACTGTAAATATCGTAACAATGTCCGCTAGGGCAATCTTCTCTATCACTCGCAAAAAATCCTTTGCTTTGTAAACGATCTAAAATAAAATATGCATCATCTTTTGCCGAATTAATTGGAGAATTTAAATTCTTTGGAACGCCATATAAAGAATCGTCTGCATTCAACGCCGACTTAAAAATATCCAATCCACCAAAACCGGTCAAACCATTTGTGCTGTAATATAAAGTACTGCCGAGTGTATGAAAGAAAGGCGTAACCTCATCGCCAGGCGTATTAATTGTTTCAGGTAAATTTACAGGATTACCAATAAATCCATTCTCGTCAATGCCAGCCATCCAAATATCAAATCCCCCATGTCCACCCGGACGATTAGACGAGAAGAATAATTTTCTTCCATCTTGCGTTACAAATGGTTGTTGCGATTTATAACCCGGTAAATTAATATGGGTTCCTAATTTCATGGCCTCGTAAAATTTTCCTTCGAGCGTACGCGCCATATAAATAAATGCTTCGTTACGGTTATTATCACTCCAACGGGTAAATAACATTACTTCTTCGGGCGTGAACACTCCGGCACCTTCGTGCAAAGATGTATTAACCGGGCGACCAAAATTCACAGGACGTTGCCAAATGGTATCATCCAATGTTGTATAATACAGATCGCAATAATATTTTGCATCTTGTTTTTCAGGATCACTTACAACACCACCTCTGCGAGAGCTAGTAAATATCACTTTATCCGAACTTAAATAATATTGTGGCGCAAAATTACTTGTACCTCTATTGAAAACAAGACTATCCATCATGTGCACGATGATCTTTTTCTTTGGAGATAAACTATCTAAAGCAAAATAACACGATTGCGCGTGTTTACTTGAGATCTTCACTAATGAATCCGTTGGCACCAAAGTAACTTTAGTGATAGAATCAACAATAGGAGTTCCTTTAGAATATTTATCAAAAACCGGTAATGCATCTTGATATCTTTTTATCGACATCAATGAAAGGCCGTAATAGTATGGCGCATCAGGGTACACATTCTTATCAACTACTTTTTTGTAATACTCAACGGCGTGTTTATAATCAAAATTCAAACGGTAGCTGGTTGCCAAACGATTTAAAATGAAATCGTATTTGGTGGCATTTAAACTCGGATCTTCTTTAAGAACATTGGCGCTATCTCTTTTTCTTTGTCCTTTTAATTCAGGCACTTTAAAAAGTGATTTCATTTTTAAGTTCACCAATTGTGCTTCGTAAGGAATAACGTAGGTCTTTAGAACAGTTGTATCATCTAAAACCTTTAAATAGAAATTAGCGGCGTTGGCATAATCCTTTTTAAGGTATGCATCGTCTGCAAGCTCAAGCCACAGTTTTTTTGACTGTGAAAAGGTAAGTAACGAAATTAAAACAAAAATGAGGGATAATGACTTCTTCATAGATTATAAACGCGGACAATTTTTAATTTCTTGAACTTTACTTTTCTTGCCTAAATAGGTAAGCGATACTTCAAATGCACCTCTTGCTTTTGATGTACTTCTTAATGAAGAGGTATTCATATCGTAACCTAACTTAATAATGTAATTATCTTTCTTCAAACCAATGTAAGCAATGTTAGCATCAGAAGTTCTGTAAACATATCCTGCCAATAGATAGAATTTTTCGCCTTTTACGAAATATCCACCATCAATAGCATAAGTTTGTTCAATATTATTTGTTTGCTTCATCACTAAAACCTTAGGTATGAAATAGAACAACTCATTTACATTCACGCGAACACCACCATGAGCATAAAAGCGCATTGGTAAACGGTTATTACCTCCAAAAAATGTTTCGCGAGGTTGAGTAAGATTAAAACCGCTGATCCCTATGAACGGATTGATGCGTGATTGTTGTTTACTGTAATAATATAAAGCACCAAAATTCACCACTTCCTGAAATTGCACGCCGCGTGTAAATGTTTCGTTATTTGGTAAATTCTTATCGAATGATCCTCCGGAAGAGTTGCTCCACTGTGCATCATACGTTAAGGCCTGATACTCTATCTTTTTTTGTTTAACACCTAATTGCATTCCAAAACTTAATTGATGGTACTTTTCTTTATCAATTGGTAAAAGATAAGCGCCTGAACCAAGGATCTCGAGTACATTATAATTACTTAAGCCTGCACGCATGTTTGATATTTGTCCGCCATAACTCCATTTGGTCTTTGTTGGCATATCAAAACTTACCAATGCCGTTGTAAAAGGTTTGAACGCAATAGCGCTCCATTGTGTACGATATTGTGCATGTGCACGCATTTTAGTTTCAATTAAACCTGTCATTGCGGGGTTTAAGTAAATAGGTGCTGCGTCGTACATACTCAAGTGAAAATCCTGAGCAATAGTTCGCCCTATCAATGCACAAAGTAAAACGGTTGTTAATCTTATGTTTCTTTTCATGATTCTTATCTCATTAATGTAACATCACCATTTTTTCTCACGGTTCTGTTGTTATACAGGTCAACTTCTAAGGTCCATACATAAACGCCTACAGGTTGCTCTTTTCCATCTTTCTTTCCATCCCATCCTTCTTTTTGATCTTCACTTTCGTAGATCTTCTCTCCCCAATTATTATAGATCCTGAATTTCATTTTATTGAATGGTCCGCCTTTTACATAAAGTCTGTCATTGTTACCATCACCATTAGGTGTAAATCCGGTTGGCACTTGCGGTATCAAATTCACTTCAATGGTTTTTATAACTGTATCTGTGCAACCCTGATTATCAATAACGGTTAAGGTTACATAATAAACGCCACCGTTTTGATAACTGTGAGAAGGAGCGCGACCCGTATCAGAAAGTTCATCTCCAAAATTCCAGATCCAAGTAACTAAGCTACCTGTTGGTGTTGAGAAATCGGAATAATAAACAGGTTCTTGCGCAACTGTTGGATTATTTGTCATACCAAACTCTGCATTAGGTTTTGAATTTATATTTACAATTTTAGTTACGCTGGCCGAACATTGTGTGGCGGCAATAACTTCTTTTAGATCAACACTAACCGGACCATTTTGAATGAAGGTAATATTACTTGGTGTTTGCGCCGAAGATAAAGTTGGAAGCGCTTTTGGACCAAAGAACCAAGTGAAACTTCCGTTAGGAGGTACCGAAAGATTTGTAAGTTGCGCAACAATTCCTACGCACGCATTGTTCATTGAGAAATCCGGAGTTGGTAAAGGGTTCACTGAGATATTCTTACTAATAGTATCTATACAAACGATACTCAACGAGTTTGTACCCGTTACCGTAAATGTAATATGATAAATGCCGGCCGCAGTATAAGTTGTTATAACCGATCCTACGCCGATACTTGTTAATCCATTATTGAAATTCCAATTTGCTCCCGTGATATTAGTACCATTTGGATTTGAGATATTCACAAAACTAACCGGGTCACCGACGCAACGTTTGGTTGAAAAACTAAAGTCGGCTTTGGGCGAAGGCACAAATGTAATTGTGAACGAGCGGCTAGATGGACAGTTTATACCCGTAACACTTGCACTATTTAATGTAATAACAACACTTCCTGTGGCAATATCTGATTGACTTGGATAATAAATTCCTCCCAGTGCATAATTATCAGGGAAAAATCCTCCGTTCAAAGGTAAACCCGGGTTAAGACTATTGCTTCCAACGCTACCTCCGGCGATCCAAAACCCTGCAGTTGTATATCCACTTACTGATCCGGATAAAGTGATCGCAGCAAATTGACAAACGGATGTAGAAGAGTTAACACTGATGAATGGAAGTTTAATAATAGTAACTGTGATCGTATTGCTTACTGCAGGACAAAACCCTCCTACACTACCGGCAACAAAGGTTAAAGTATTTACACCGGCTAGTGTATCGTTCAAACTTATTACATAATTTGCATCGGTAGGTGGAACAGGAGTAAACGCTCCAGAACCATTGGTGGTTGTCCAACTTATTGCACCTGCACCTCCACCGGTTACTGTGCCTTGTAAAGCAATTACTCCAACGCTTGCACAAACTGTTGGTTGCGTTGCCAGGGTTAAACTTGGTTGTGGTTGAATATTTATGACCATGTTACCGGCTACATTGGAGCATAAAGCAGTATTATCTATTACGGTTAACGTTAATTGTATCTGAGGCTGTAAAAGGTCGGTTCCTCCAAAAAAATACGTTGTACTTAATGATGTGTTTGAAGGAGAAAAGAATCCTTGTCCATTTCCGGTTGACCAACTATACGTAATATTAGCTCCGGTAACAGTTCCTGTGATCGCAACACTTTGGCTATTTGTACAAGCAATAGTACTGCTTAAAACGCTTACAGTTGGGGGGTTTACAAATCCAACTGTATATGTTGCAGATGTATTCACACATCCAACAGACGGTCCCTGACTTGATAATACCAATGTTACTCCATTGGCTGCAAGATCAGCAATTGAAGGAGTATAGGTTGTATTAGCACCCGGAGCTCCGAACGAACCTCCATTTCCTCCGGTCCATGTAGCACCAAGAGAATTAGAAAAAGATCCTGCACAAGTTAATGGTATAACATTATTTTTACACTGTAAAGTTGGCGTAACTGCACCTGCAACAGAAGGTGGTTTATTGATAAGCATGATCACTGAGTCTTTTTTAGGTACACAATTACCAACGCTGGTTAAATAGAATTTAATGCTTGGGAGAAGCAGATCGGCAGGAGATAAACTATAATTTGTGGTTACTGTATTTAATGTTGACGAATAAGCTGCACTAATTGTTCCTGTTCCATTAGCAGCTGTCCAACTTCCTGTTATTGCTCCACCTGTAACTGTACCGCTTAATACAGCAACAGCATTTGGAGTTGCACATACAGGCGTGATAGTTCCGCATGTTACGAACGTACGACGTAAGAAACTCGACATATAATAAAAATTCATTCCCCCTCCTGCGCTACCGTCAAAAATTCCAAGGGCAAATTCACCGCTTGGGGCAACATTGGCGTTACCTACTGTATATGATCCAATCGGAATCTGCGCCAAACTGAATGGGATCTGTGCAGCAACATATTGGTTACCTGTGCCGGGGACAACAGTAAACTGACCTGCTGTGATCAAAGCGGTACTACCATTAATTGTAAATGAACCTTGTGCTCCATTCTTACATAAAATGTTCAAGAAATACTGATTTGGTTGATTTCTTGAAAATGCCACTAAGGTTGATCCCGCACAACTCAAAGGTGGTAAAATGGCAGATCCACTTTCGCAACCAATACCATCGGCTTGATAGCAATATACGGGCTTATTTGCCTGTACATACGTCATAGGAGTAGTTACAGGATAAAAATATGTTTGGCCCTTATTAATTGTCACAGCGGTAGTAGCACTTAGTGCGTTAGTAATCAGAACAGAAGTGAAATTCTCGGTACCTACAATATAGCCGCCTTCCAAGGCTCCCGGATTCATATTGCCTTTATTCATGATGTAATCCTTTCCAACAATATCAACAGGAACGATCTGATCGCCGATCAAATCGTGACAGCCTCCGCTTGGATTTCTTACAGAGTCATCAGCAGTTGTTACAGCAATAGGTTTGTTAGAAGTAATTATCGTACCGGAAAGATTATTTCCCGGTACATTTGTGTTTTGTACACTATTCTCCAAAGTATAAGCATCACCCGGGTTAACGAGCAAAATACTGTAGGTGATATTTGCCACATGTCCAATAATATTACATTTTGGTGTTATCCATACAACGGTATTTGGTTTTGTGCCTACAAGATTGATCTGTTGTTTTGGTTGGTTAACACCAGGAGGAGTACCGCCAAAATCTGTTTTGAATTGGTTGAACCAATTGGTTTGATGAGGAACTACGAATTCAGTGCCTAAGCCATTCTGGCCTTTTAAGGACATTGTTTCTGGATTATTTCCTGTTGTAATAACATCATATGCGATCGAAATAGTAGAGGTAGAAGAGAAATATAAACCGAAAGGTACAACCTGATCGGCCGGCCTTACCTCTAATGAATCCCAACCTCTATTCCCAAGTGTAGCAGGGGCATCTTTCCAAAACGTATAATCAAAAACGCTATTAGCAGGGATCTGAATAGTTGTGTCGTACTTATGAAAACAAGCAGGCATAGAAGGTTGCCTTAGCCTCACCGTTGTAGTTGGTGCTGCAAATGTTGCAATGTGAACTTTGATAGGCTGCCTTGCAGCGTGATCGGGAGTTACCCAAGGAGCTGCGAACCAAAAGGCAGTATCAATTTGCGAAAACGATGGTGTTACATTAAACAGGGTTAATAGTAACAATATGATCAGTTTATTTTTCATTATTTTTTCTTCTGACTTTTAATATTAGTTTTCATACTATTGTCTATAGTATTTAATTCATCTTCATCGGCAGCTTGAACTTTATCCTTAACAACACCTTTTTTGCTGAGCAGTGTGTAAGTTAAGATCAATTCATGCGAACCGTTATTGTATTTACGTAAGTTGTTCATCGCAATATCGTAACTATAGCCTAATGTAAATTGTTTACTAACGGTTACACCAAGAAGTCCGCAGAATGAATTATTTTGCCATTGTTTAGCAATTGAGCTTACCGTTTTTGCATGTCGGAAACTAAAACCTGCCCATAACATTGATTTGTAAGTACACTTCACATTGTACTCAATTTCAAAAGGTGCAGGTGTATTAAATCGCATTAAAATAGAAGGTTGAAGAACATATTCTTTTTTCTTTTTATCAAGCACTTGATTAAATCCTGAATAAATATAGAAGTGAGGTGTTAAACGGCCAATGGTATTATCCCAATGGATCTTCGCGCTTAATAATTGCTGCCCGCTAACTCCAAAAAAGAATTTTTTGTGATATAATAAAAATCCGCTGTTGGCGTCCATCGCATTCGCATTCAAAATACTTGAGGATAAGAAATTATCATCTTTATCGTAAGGCTTCGCGTTATAAACCTTCACATTATATTGAACAAGCCCAAGAGAAAGACCAAAACCCATTTTCCAATGATCATTTAATTTTAAATGATAACTGTATGAACCATAAATTGAGGTACGATTAAGTAATCCCATTTGATCATTGAGCACCATTCCGCCAACAGCCATTTCCGGATGTTTTTTTAATGTTCCATACCCCGAAGCCATGTAGGCGCGTGGGGCTCCATCAAATCCTGTCCATTGCAAACGCGAGCCTGCATTAAACTGCATTCCTTTGAACGTACCGGCAAAAGCAGGGTTGTACAAATACTGATTAAGTAAAATATTGGTGAATTGCGTTTGTTGTTGCGCTTTTGTTTGAGTACACAAAAGCATCAAAGCTACACACGTTAGTGCAAACATTTTTTTACTTGATCTTAGTTCTATCATTTTGATCCTTGACATATCTTAATTTTTTCTAAACAATTATTTTAATAACGTTATATTGCCCTTAATGACCCCGGGTTTATTAGGGTCCTTAAGATCGATCGTGTAATAATAAGCTCCCACTGGTAATGCATCCCCTCTATAAGTTCCGTCCCACGCATTTGAATACCCGGTTGATCTGAAAATAGATTCACCCCATCGGTTAAATATCTCTATCACTGCATTCTTATAATAAACGTCAATGAAATCGAGTCGCCAATAATCATTTTTACCGTCGCCGTTAGGTGAAATAACATTTGGTATCAATTGCGAAACATCATTTACAACATTATTTATTCCAACGATCACACTATACGAATCTGTACAACCAAACTGATCGGTTACAACTTGTGTTACGGTATAATTACCATTACTGGTATAAATTGTAGTAGGGTTCTGTAAATTACTTGTTGTGCCATTACCAAAATCCCAGAACCAACCTACAGAATACTTTGATGAATCTATAAAGTTCACCGAGGTTCCTAAAGATAATTGTCCCGAATTAATAGGATGAAATTTAGCAATAGGCTTGGGAGTAATATTTATGGTTTGAACCAATGAAGCTAAACAGCCATTTGACGAAGTAACTTGATGCGTTACCGAATACTTTCCATTTGTAGGGAAAATAAAGCAGGTATCCTTTGTAACACTAAATCCAACACCGCCAAAATCCCAATAATGATTGGTTATAGGAATTGTTGAAGGTGGTAAAATTGTTGAACTATCCGTGAAACAAATATTTTGTCCTATTCCCGTACATGATCGGGTATAACCAAATTTTACATTAGCAAGAGGATACACAGTTGTTGGTTTTCGAATAGTATCATAGCAATTAAATACATTGTTAACCACCAACATTACGGTATAAGTTCCGGGCGCCGTATACGTTAACGTAGGATTAATATTATTAGAGTTCTGTCCATTTCCAAAATCCCATTGCCAACCGGTTAATTGATTATAAAGATCAACAGCCTGACTGCTGAATTGCGTAGCTTGATTTAAACAAACCGTGTTAGAAATAAAATTTGATATAGGTTTATCTCTAAAATCAATTCGTATTTGATCCGTTGCGCCAAAACAATTTCCATTTGCAGTTGTTGATACTGTTAGAATAACAAAACCTAAAGTTGTTTCAGTTGGTGTTGCAATATAACTTGTTGTTGGAGCAGTTGTATTTGAAGGAACAAAGACCCCACTGCCTCCGCTCCAGACCAATGAATTTGATGAAGTTCCCGTGATCACAGCATTAAGTGAAATAACAGGATTGTTTTTACAACTGTTAAGATCGGGACCGGCAGTTATTGTAGACGGCGATGTAAAATATACCAGCACGCTATCCGAAACATCCTTACACAAAGCGCTTGGCGGAGTGGTTAACTTTAATTTAATTGGGCCGGTACTTAGGTCGGTGAAACTCGGAACATAATTATTAATTAAGGCAATATTATTTGGAATAAATAAACCTGTTCCACTCGTGGTCCAAATACCTGAAGGAATGCTATTGCTAATATAACCTGTTAGATAAACTGTGGAGTTATTACTACATTTCACAATACTCGATGTTGGAGCCGCGTCAACAATAGGCGCTTTTTGTAAATTTATCTTTATCGTATCTCTTGCAGCCGCACAAATTCCATTATTGATACTGGTCAATAATATTTTTATGTAAGGCAAGGCCGTATCACCGGGAAATGCAGTATTGTAAATTGTTGTTAGCGAAGAGTTATTGACCACTGTTCCACTTGCAGGTGCAACCGGCGACCAAGTTCCTTGACTCGAAGCACCAAGAACCGATCCACTTAATTGAATAGTTGCCGTGTTGTTTGTACACTTGATCTGATCGGTACCTGCGTTCACAATTGGCCCTTGTAAAACTCTTACAGAAAAAGTACTTGCTATATTAGGACAAATTCCTGTAGACGTTAAATTAAAAACAACTTGTCCACCACTCCAAGGAGTTGGTGTAGGAACCGGAACCAGCGAAGTGTCTAATAAATTTGGTGTGTACACATTATTAGCAATTTGATTTGGTCCACCCGAAAGTGTTCCGTAACCGTTGCTTGTCCAAATACCTGTATTTGGTCCGCCCCCAATTACACCATTGAGTGTAAATGTTGTATTGGTACAAATGGTAGCTGTTGGTACAGGATTAGCCTGAACAAATGTTTGAGAGTTGAAACTGGAATGGTGCGACATATGACTACCGTTTGTACTGCTTCC
>JAHEYC010000106.1 GCA_023251775.1 Sphingobacteriaceae bacterium
CATGCTCCAAACCTTTTGAAACTCCTTTTGCAATGCACGCACTTCAAGAGCAACTTCACCTGCTTCTTTAGTAAGCAGTTCTTCTAATTTCGAAATTAATTCCGTTTTCATCTTTCATTTATTCTAATTATCCTATATGGATAAAAGTGTATATCAAATTTATTCAATTTTTCAATGATAGCAAAATCCTAACACAATAATAACATTAGGTAAAATTTGGTAGTTTCAAATAAAATATTACTGAATTTTCATACAACCTCGGCTACGCCGAGGTGAGATGTTTTGCCACGAATTACACGAATTTTCACTAATCTGGGTTTATAAAATTACACTAATCTGTGTGTAAACTAGCTTTGATAAGTAAACACAATTTAGTGAAATCAAAACACACAGATTCGCGTTAATTAGTGCAATTCGTGGCTAAAATAAGGCGAGCTATTGATGAATGATGCGCTTCACCTCAGAGCCAACTTTGCAAAAATAAAGTCCTTTTGGGAGTTTTTCAAAAGAGAACTGCATTTCGGTATCAGATCCCGTTTTTATTAATTCAACATCCACTTCCTTGCCTAATACATCATAAAAAACTACTTTTTTCGCAGAACCGCCGGTATTTATCCAAAACTTTCCGGTGGTAGGATTTGGTTTAACTACAATTGAATTCATAGTTACATGTTCTTCATTTAAACCAACGTTACAGCTGTTGGCTAACATTTGCGTAACCAATGAAGCGCGTCTGCGATTGAAAAAAGATTTAAGTCCCGCAATATTTGGACCACCCGGATTTCCAACTACCACAATAAGTGTATCAATATTGGAATCAAATTGTGTATTATTAAAGAATTTATTTGGATCGGCATATACATGACTTTTTATCATGTTCTTTAAACTATCAATGTGCGGGAACCAATACGATTGTAAAAAATGATAGCCTGTTAAATAACAGATCTCGTTCACATAACTCGAAAAAACAGAAGTATTTGATAAACTCTTATTGCATAAAGGTCTGTTGCCTGCACCACCGCCCGTATAGCTTATCGAAAGATTCTCAATTTGAGTTGTGGTCATTCCTTGCGTAAAATTCCCAAAAGCCTCGTTCACATCCCAAGTTATCCAATTGAATTTATTGGTAATGCTATCGTGATACACAAAATAATTATGCCCGCTTCCAATGTACGAATCCAAATTTGCGAAAATATTACTAGCAGCCCATGCCTTTAAAAAAGGAGTTACTTGTAATACTTTATTTAATGAATCTTGATAATTTACAGGTGAATTATTGATCTTATCAATTAAATAAATAAGGTCGGTCCAATTATTAGCTGTTTCGTTAGTTTTTAATTCATATTTGGAAGTATATGTATTCACTGCGCTTCCCATCCATTTAAGATCTCCGGAAGGATCGCCTTTGAATAAATTTCCTTTATTATCGCTGAATCTATCTTTTAAAAGATCTTTATTTACTTCTTCAACAGCAGTATACAAACCCCAGTATGTTCCATTGATATTAACTCGTGTATAAGCACAACGCGGACCCGGGATCCCTGCGCGCCAAAGAAAATCGAGCATTATCTTTTCTCGCATTATGGTTGGATCTTTAAATCCATTATTAAGATTCAATTTTTCTAAACCGTCGTATTGTTGACCAGCCACATAATTATTAAAATCTAGCTTGAATGATTTTTTTACACTTGGATTATTGTACGATGAATTTCCTTTGAATTTTACACCGCTTGTGGTAAGGGTACTTCCATCAACAACCACATTACATGCCATATACACATCGGTTATGTAATTTGCAATTAGCGAATCCCAATAACCGGTTTGTGTAAAGTTAAGATCAATGGTGTGCACTACGGCCGCACCAAAAAAAACATCGCCTTTGGTATTTTGCGAATTAGAAAATAAACCGAGGAATAAAAAAGCGGAAAGTAAAATTTTTCTCATTGTATTATTTGTTGAACTAAATTACAAAAAATAACGATTCAAACAAGGATTATTTCATGTATTTTGCCTTGGCATCCGAATAAGCAGGGAAGTTATTATAATGCCAGCTCATAATAACCGTTGCATCCTTCATTAACATTAATCCGGGGTTACTGCGTATCATGGTCTTTAAAACCGTAGCATCTACCATTAAGAAATCGTATAAGGCATTATGCTTATGCTTAAAAGCGTCAATTTCCTTTGGTCCCGATGCAGTAAGCGCCACAAAAGGAACTTTTTCTAATTGAGCTAACTTATAAAAATCATTTATTTTGGCGTGTACGGCTGCTTCATCTTCTGTTTTTGCGAGATCATAAACTACCATCCAATAATTATAGGTTTTGATATTTAAAATAGAATCTGTAATAACAACTCCATCCATATTAGTAATATTAAAATCGGTGATCTTTGGTGCATTTATGGCTTCAGCAACCATAGTAGTAACCATAGTATCAAATTTCCAAACCAAAGTATCTTCCCAAATTTTCGATTTCATGTATTCATCTTGGGTCATTTCTTTTTTCTCGGTATTATTTTTTACTTTTTCATACACCATCAAGGTTTTATATTCCGCGTCTTTATACCCTGCTCCTTTCTCCATTTGTTTTTTAATATTATTTCCGATCTTATAAGCTCTGAAATCCAGAATAGGTAAATTTCTATAGGTGTAAATTGGGAACCAAACAGATGCAATAAATCCTATTCCCGCAAACGTGGCTGTAAGCATGGGCGAAGCAATTTCGTTGATATTCTCTTTTCCTGCAAATAGTAAAGTGATCAATACCATTAACACAACGTCTTTCCAGAAGCTTGTCCACGGTTTTAAAACTAAAAAATCACCAAAACATCCACACGTTGTTACTTTATTGTAGCATGCCGAATAAAACGTTAAGAATGTAAACAAAGCTATTTGCGCAAATAATAACCAAAGTGTAAGATTACGTTTGTAACCTAATAATAAAAATATCCCTAAAATAATTTCACTCGCAGTAATGATGGTTGCAAAAGGTAGACTTCCATGAGCAAACCAATCGAAGATGCCTAATCCCGAATCGGCTTTGAAAACTTCAAAATATTCTTCCAATTTATAAGAGAATCCAACTGTATCATTTGCTTTTATGAATCCCGAAAAAATAAAAAGTCCGCCCACTAAAAATCTTGCAATATGCGTTACCCAAGCCCAATTACCAATAACCGAAGCGCCATTGATAAGAACCAATTGAACCGTTAATAAAATTGCTAAAGTAGTTTTGCTAAAGCATGGCGGACAAATAACATACAATAAAGCTGCCAAACCAATGCTCCAAATAGCTCTGAATAATTTTGACTCCAGGAATTTTCTCATAATAGGTTTTAATTTAAACGATGTTCATTATTAGGCTAAAGTTAAAGTAAGGGCTTTAATTAGCGAAGGCATTATACTTTTTTAACGAACATTATATGTTTAATAAAATAATAACCGCAGCTCCGCTGCTATGTTTCTAGCCACGAATTACACGAATTTTCACTAATCTGTGTGACTAAATTCCACTAATCTATGTTTACTAAACAAAATCGGCTTAAGTATAGATTTGTGTAATTTAAATAAACCCAGATTAGTGTTAATTAGTGAAATTAGTGGCTAAAATTCTGCGCAATATCAAATACCCTGTTTGCGTTAAAATGACACACCTAAATTATTGTTATATTTACGATCCCATACAATGAGCCTGAATCTGATCATAATTCCCACTTACAACGAGATCGAGAACATCGAAAAGATGATCAGAAAAGTGTTCTCATTAATGGAGCCCTATCATATTCTTATTGTAGATGACGGCTCGCCCGACGGCACGGCTGCAAAGGTAAAAGAGCTTCAAAAAGAATTCCCTCAAAAACTATTTATTGAAGAACGTAAGGGTAAAATGGGTTTGGGAACAGCCTATATTCACGGTTTTAAATGGGCTTTGCAACGCCCCTACGAATTTATTTTTGAAATGGATTGCGATTTTAGTCATAACCCCGATGACTTGAAGCGATTGTTGAGTGCTTGCGAAGGAAATGCGGATGTGGCCATTGGTTCGCGTTATGTGAATGGAGGAAATGTGAGCAATTGGGACATGAAACGCATTTTACTCTCGTATCTTGCTTCTTTATATGTTCGTTTAATTCTTTGGTTCAATGTAAAAGATACAACAGCGGGCTTTAAGTGTTATAAACGAAAAGTACTTGAAGCGATAGATCTTGATAAAATAAAATTCATGGGTTATGCGTTTCAAATAGAAATGAAATACACGGCTTATCGTAAAGGATTTAAATTGGTAGAAGTACCAATTACGTTTGTTGATCGCGTATTAGGCACCAGTAAAATGAGTTCTAAGATCTTTAAAGAAGCTTTTTTAGGGGTGATCCAAATGCGTTTTAAAAACTATTAATACTAATCATGATGAAACTGCTACTTAATTTTGTCCTTTTACTTTCGTTCACTGTTTGCATTGCACAAGAAAAACATTTAAAGAACATTCAACAACTTACCTATGGCGGCGATAATGCCGAAGCCTATTTTGCGCCAAACGGAAAACATGTGAGTTTCCAAAGCAATAATAAAAAATGGGGATTAAGTTGCGATCAGATCTTTGCAATGGACCTTTCAAAAGCCGCAGCCGACAGTACTTATAAACCCCCAATGATCAGTACAGGAAAAGGCCGCACAACCTGTAGTTTTTATATGCCCAACGGAAAAGATATATTGTATGCTTCCACACATTTAAAGAACGATACGTGTCCGGTAGCCCCTGTTGAAATTGGAAAATATTTATGGGCCGTGTACTCGGAGTTTGATATTTTTGTGGCCGATCAAAAAGGAAAAATAATAAAACAACTAACGAATACTCCCGGATATGATGCCGAAGCTACCATTTCACCAAAGGGAGATAAAATAGTTTTTACGAGTGATAGAAGTGGTGACTTGGAATTATGGATCATGGATATCAACGGAAAGAATCAAAAACAAATTACCAATACATTAGGATATGATGGCGGTGCTTTCTTTTCGGCCGATGGCAAAAAATTAGTTTTTAGAGCATCGCGACCAAATTCGGAAGAAGAAATAAAAGAATACAAATATTATTTAGAAAAACATTTGGTAGCACCAACCAGTATGGAAATTTTTACCTGCAATTTGGATGGCAGCGATATAAAACAAATTACCAAATTAGGAAAAGCAAATTGGGCCCCATACTTTTTGCCAAAGGGAAATAAGATCCTTTTCTCATCAAATCATCATAGCAAACGCGGTTTTGATTTTCAATTATATATGATCAATTTAGACGGAACAGGATTGGAAGCGGTTACAAAAGAAAGTTATTTCAATGCTTTCCCGATGTTCTCACCGGATGGAAAAAAACTGATCTGGTCGAGTAACCGAAACAACCACGGCACAAGAGATACCAATTTATTTATTGCAGATTGGGTTGATGAATGATCTCGGTGATCATTTGCAAACGGTAATTCACTTCTAAATTGAATTGGTTGGTGGTTAATTCCTGCGTATAACGCTTGTATAAAAAATAAGCCCTGCCTAACATATCTTTCATTTCCCCTGCTTGTTCTTGTTTATCAAACACAAAAGAGCGTTCGTAAAATAGATCGGCCAATATTTTTATTTGATCGGGCCTAAGCGTTTCATTATGCTTTACCATTTTTTCAAAGGCCTCTAAGTTCATTTTCAATAACTCGTCCAACTCCAATGTGGTAAAGGTCTTTACGGCTTTTTCTATTTCTTTTTCAAAGCTTTGCATGTCGCCGCTTTTCTTGAACCCCAAAATAGTAGCCAATACTCTGCCAAACTCCTCAAATTGCCTTTGTAAATAGTCCTTCCTAAGCATGGTTCAGTTTCTTAAATATCTCAAAAGCTTGTGTGGTCAAAAATTCTTTTTCATCATTCCGTATCACAAGATCGGTAAGTTTCAGTTTTTCTTCGTCGCTTAGCTGACTTTTTATTTTATTTAGTATCTCCTCCCTACTCGATCCATCACGTTTCATTACGCGTTCAATTCTTAATTCTAAGGGAGAAGTAACCAAGATGACCTTATCTAATTCCTTATCCAAACCAACTTCAAACAACAAAGCACTTTCTTTTATGATCAATTTATTTGCATGCGCATTTACGAACGCTTTAGAATCCCTGATAACAGCCGGATGGATGATGTCATTAAGTTTTTTCAAAAGCGTTGTATCCGAAAATATTTTATTCGAAATGTATTTTCTATTTAATGTTCTTTCGTCTAAATAACATTCCTTCCCTAAAAGTTCAATAACTTGTTTCTTTATGGCAGGCACAAAATACTGTTGCTTTGCATTTTCGTCACTATTGAACACTTTAGCGCCCAATACCTCAAACAGTTTTGCAATAGTTGATTTTCCTGTGCCTATTCCGCCTGTTAATCCAACGATCATTATTTCTTTATCATTAAAAATTCAACTTCTTTGGGTTCATAACTTAAAACGGTGATATGCTCCGAAAGTATTTTCATGTTCACACTTAATTTATTGTTCTTTCGTTGCGAAAGATCCACAAAAACTCTAACCAACGATGTGTCTGCACCCGATTCACCAAACACACCTGAATATTTTATTTTTATTTTTGAAGGGAACAATGAATATTTAAAATGTTCGTCGTTGTTCTCCATTTTAAGTGGAACATTAATTTCTTTTTCTACTAATTTCCCAAGACTAATTGATAATTGCACTTCGGTTGCGCTTAGAGCGATCTTACTATTTGGGTTTATCAAACTCATTGTTTTTATATGATCTGCTTTTTGATCGCTTAACAACAAAGGGGAAGTATAAATAGTATCTATACCCTCCAGATCACTTGCTTCTCCGGTAATTACAACGCGAGCAGGATCTATTTTAATAAGTTTTGCAGTATAACCTTGCGCATAATTTATAGTAAGCGGAACTTTTACAGGAACTTCTTTTTGCGTGCCTTCGTTATTGATGAACAAAATAGTATCAGGTTGTATCCTTCTGATATCTGCTTTGAATTGGAACATTTTTTTTATCTCGCCTATATTCGACGATAAATAGAATTTACTTCTGCTCGCATCACTTTTTACATCGTTAAGATCCATTCTAAGAACGGGAAATGGTTCGGTCAATCCTATCATGAATAATTTTAATCCACTTGCTTTAACCGATACCTTAATATCCTTCGGGATCTCGATCATGAGTTTATTTTGCGGATAGTTCCTGAATTCAACAGGGATAGAAAACTGTTTTGTGTATACGGTATTAAGTGAATGCAATAACCAAAGTAATGTTGCTACCAATAAACAAACAAAAAAAGCCGAGAGTTTACTCGACTTTTTTGGTTTTATATTTTGGTTTGCGTTCAAACGTTTATGGGTTTTGGTTCAAGGTATTACTTGCATCCATTGATACCGCATTTTTTGAGATGCGCATCTTTGTTCCATCTTCCACTTCCATTACCATTGATCCGTCTTCACGTACTTCACTTATCTTTCCGTAAATACCGCCAATGGTCAATATTTTATCTCCTTTTTTCAACGCTTCAATGTATTTCTTTTGATCCTTTGCTTTTTTCATTTGCGGACGTATCATAAAAAAATAAAATACCACCACAATGGCAATTAAAGGTAAAAATTGCATAATTCCGCTCTGGCCTCCTGCGGCTCCACCTGACATTAAGATCACTAGTTGTTGTAACATATTTGGTTTGTTTTTAGTTTATGGTTTTTTGTTTGTGGTTCTATAATCCCGGCTCTTTTACGCTTTCCATCACTATCACTTCCGCTTTAATTCGAATGATGCGCGTTGATGGCTCGCAATTTGTGACAATGGTAACCGTTTTTTCCATTATCCCTTTTTTTCCTTCACTCGAAAATACAACGTTCAATTTCCCTTCTTTACCCGGTAATATGGGTTCTTTTGGCCATTTAGGCACAGTGCATCCACAACTTCCACTCGCACCCGAGATGATCAAATGTTGATTACCGATATTCCTGAATTTAAAGTCGTGACTCACAACTTCTCCTTGTGTTATTTTTCCAAAATCAAAAACTTCTTCTTCAAATTTTATTTCGGGAACATTTCCTTTTATTTTTCCGTTGGCCGAAGCGTTATTTGATACATCGCTTGAATCAATGCCATCATGTTCGTTAGAACTACAAGAACTTAAAGCAATGCAAATACTAAAAATGAGAAGTGATCTGAAATTCATAACGGAAGTAAAGATAGAAATTACCTTTTAGAATTTAGCCCTGATCTTACGAACTTTTCTTTTATTTTTTCCAAAGAATCTGTTGTTCTTAGAACGATAGAAACTGCTTTTGCCGCGGATAACTCTGCTATAACTAAAAGTTACATAAACAATAGCATCTTTATTGGTAGGATCTCCGCGTTTTGAACCAGGTGTAAGGTGCGACTTGTAAGCTCCAATGTTCGCGTTTTGTTCGGCAGTAGACAGTTCGGTGGTTCTAACCGTTAAACCAGCGGTATAAGGATCGGTTGGAGTGGGATTTGGGTAATTACCACTAATATCATCCAAATAATCGGTGAAGGTCTTCATGTAATTGAATTCAAAACCCCAACGGTTACGTTTGTTGAACGTAAAATAAAAACCAACACCAACGGGTAAACCAAAAACTATCTTTTTGTATTCGTATCCTTCTACAAAATAATCTCTCATTTTAACCCAATCTCCTTGGTAACGCGATTTTGGGTTTGTATAAAAACCGCCAAAGCCTCCAAACACATAAGCTCTGAAACTATTTTTGTAACGGTAAGTATTTCCTAGATCCGGATCGGTAAAGAAAAAATATTGCGCTGTTGTTGTAAGCGAAAAAATATCGTTCTTGAAATTAAAATTACGGTAATGGCGACCTGCGTTGGTTGATAATTTATCATCCCCTTCAACCCTCAAATAATCAAAAGCAAATTTGAAAGAAATATTTTGACGCCATTTGTAGCGAGCAAAGATACCACCGTTCCAACGCGTTTTTGAAAGCTTCATGTCCGACACAAAATCGCGACGAGTCTTCTCTTTACCTCCAATATCTCCCAAATAATTAGTTGCACCAATAGATCCGCCATAATCCCATAACCACTGGGCATTCAGGCCTAAAGAAAGTACAAAAAATATGGATAAAAGTCCCTTTTTCATGAGGTCAAAATAATTCAAACCCAAATATAAAGAAATTTAGTGGAAAAACAGGGGTTTTTTGATATTTTTCGCCAAATTTGTTAAATAAATTCAGCTCATTTTTATGACCACTTCCATCACCAAATTATTCAATATAAAGTACCCTATTGTGCAAGCAGGAATGATATGGTGCAGCGGATGGGAATTGGCCAGTGCCGTGAGTAAGGCCGGGGGCCTGGGTTTGATAGGGTCTGGATCAATGTATCCCGAGGTTTTAAGAGAACATATTAAAAAATGCAAGGCTGCCACCGATAAACCCTTTGGCGTAAATGTGCCGCTTTTATATCCCAATATTGAAGAGCATATGAAGATCATTATTGAGGAAGGCGTTAAGATCGTATTTACAAGCGCAGGGAACCCAAAAACCTGGACCAAACACCTCAAAGATCATGGCATTATTGTGGTTCATGTGGTGAGTGCGGTAAAATTCGCTTTAAAATGCCAGGAAGCTGGCGTAGACGCTATTGTAGCTGAGGGATTTGAGGCAGGCGGACATAACGGACGCGAAGAAACAACCACGCTCGTATTGATCCCCCAAGTACGAAAAGCCGTTACATTACCTTTGATTGCAGCAGGCGGCATTGGCTCAGGAAGTCAAATGGCAGCAGCCTTTGCTTTAGGCGCCGATGCGGTTCAAATAGGAAGTAGATTTGTTGCAACGCCTGAAAGTAGTGCGCATGCGAATTTTAAAAATGCAGTTGTGAATACCAATGAAGGAGATACTCAACTCACCTTAAAACAACTTACTCCTGTGAGATTAATAAAAAATAAATTCTTCAAAGAAGTGGAAGAAGCTGAAAAAAGAGGTGCTTCGGTGGATGAAATAACAAAATTACTAGGACGAGCTCGCGCAAAAAAAGGAATGTTTGAAGGTGATCTTGAAGAGGGAGAATTAGAGATTGGTCAGGTAAGCGCAAGCATTAAAGACATTAAACCTGCCGCGCAAATAGTTGAAGAATTAATGAAAGAATTTAAAGATGCTTTAGATCGACTTAATTCTATTAAGGCGTAGCATCGATCCTGCTGCGAAGCCATGCAATAGCTTCAGGTTCTTTTTCAAATAAACGATGTTCTACAATTGGCTTATTGAATTTTATAAAGAACGAGAACATCATTCGCATTCCAAGATTTTTGATGATCACCGCTTTTGCCACTGCGTTTCTGTTCACTAATGGTCCTGATGCAAAAGCCCTTGCTTCTTTGGTCATAACGCCCATCGTTGGTGTTACAAATAACACGGCGTATTTTCTTTCACCAACCATTTCGAATTTGATCTTTTGAATATCTTCCAGATCTTTCACATCCATCTCCGCATTCTCAAAAGGAACCATTTTCACAATGTCGCCTTTAAGCAGATATATAGTAGATTTTTGGGTACCTACCGCTTTTATTATTTCATCTTCAGCTAACATGACCATCAATTTGAAATGGGTGTATTTGGAAAATTAAACCTAAATTTATACAATATTTCCATATATAAAAACTGAGAATGATCGAATTTGACAGATTTACACTAAAGAACGGCTTAAAGGTTATCGTTCATCAGGATAAAAGTACTCCTATGGCTTGTATTAACATTTTGTATGATGTTGGTGCGCGCGATGAGGATGAAAGCAAAACCGGATTTGCACATTTATTTGAACATTTGATGTTTGGCGGAAGCGTTAATATTCCGAATTATGATGAGCCTTTGCAATTAGTGGGTGGAGAAAATAATGCGTTCACCACAAATGATATCACTAATTACTATTGTACAGTTCCCTCCGAAAATCTAGAGACCGCGTTTTGGTTAGAAAGTGATCGCATGTTGAGCCTAGCTTTTACTGATAAAAGTTTGGAAGTACAACGCAATGTTGTTATTGAAGAATTCAAACAACGGTATTTGAATCAACCTTATGGCGATGTTTGGTTATTGTTACGTCCGCTCGCCTTTAAAAATCATCC
>JAHEYC010000021.1 GCA_023251775.1 Sphingobacteriaceae bacterium
GATACACGCGGTGGTGCAGCTTTATCTATTAAGAGTATTGTAAATAAGCCTATCAAATTTGTTGGAACAGGCGAAAAGATGGATGCGCTGGATGTATTCTATCCCGAGCGTATGGCCGATCGTATTTTGGGAATGGGCGACGTTGTAACTTTAGTTGAACGCGCGCAAGAACAATTTAACGAAGAAGAAGCACGCAAACTTTCCAAAAAAATTGCCACAAATAAATTCGACTTCAACGATTTTATTGCGCAATTACAACAGATCAAAAAAATGGGTAACCTAAAAGATCTTGTGGGTATGATACCGGGCGTTGGAAAAGCAATTAAAGATGTAGATATTAATGATGATGCCTTTAAAGGAATTGAGGCTATTATTTCATCAATGACACCACAAGAGCGATTGAAACCGGAATTATTAAATGGGGCCCGTAAATTACGAATTGCCAAGGGTAGCGGACAAGGCATTACTGAAGTAAATAAATTACTAAAACAGTTTGAAGAAACCCGAAAAATGATGCGCATGATGAACGATAAGAACGCAATGGCAAAGATGATGCGCAATATGCCCAAGATGCCGGGGAAATAGGAGGTTATTAGCCACGAATTACACGAATTTCACTAATCTAGACGCACAATTACATAAGTTATATAAAAGGAGTTAAGAATTTCACTAAACTAAACGCCTAAGTGGAAAATCATGAGGAAATATTTACTGTAAATGAAGACATTGGTCTTTATGGAGTGGATAATTTAATTTATAGAGAGGAAGTCTATTCGTTTATTGCGTGTTGTTTTGAAGTACACAAAACTTTGGGTAAAGGGTTTTTGGAAGCGGTTTATAAAGATGCCCTTTGTTATGAGCTAAAACAAAAGAATATTCCTTATGAAAGGGAAAAGAAATTTGAGATCGAATATAAGGATATTGTTCTTCCACATTATTATTTTTGCGATCTTATGATCTATGGTAAAATAATTGTGGAGATCAAGGCGCAAGAAGATATTATAAATTCCAGCTATAAACAATTAATAAATTACCTTGCTGCCTCAAATACAAAATTAGGACTGCTTGTAAACTTTGGGGAAGAGAGTTTAAAATTTAAGCGTGTGGTTCTTTAATGCAGTTAGATCTATATACACAGATTAGTGAAATTAGAAATAAAAATATATATTTGTTACACACAGATTAGTGAAATTAGTGTAATTCGTGGCTTAAAAAAGTAAGAAAAATGGAATTAATAGACGGAAAAAAAATATCATTGCAATTGCAGAGCGAAATTGCAGAAGAAGTAAAAACAATTGTTTCTAAAGGCGGAAAGCAACCACACTTGGCTGCTGTTCTTGTAGGAAATGATGGTGGAAGCGAAACATATGTAGCCGCAAAAATAAAAGCCTGTGAGAATGTTGGTTTCAAATCAACATTTATACGTCATACAAGTGAAGTGACTGAAGCTGAACTTTTAGCAACCGTGGTTAAATTAAATAATGATAAAGATATTGATGGCTATATCGTTCAAATGCCATTACCAAAACATATTGATGAACAAAAAATAATTAAAGCGGTTGATCCTGCCAAAGATGTGGATGGTTTTCATCCCGTTAATGTTGGTAGAATGGTTTTGAGTTTACCATCTTATATTAGCGCAACTCCGAATGGAATTGTTGAACTCATCAAACGTTACAAAATTGAAACTAGCGGAAAACACTGTGTCGTTATTGGTCGTAGTAATATTGTTGGCTCACCTATGAGTATTTTAATGGCAAAAAATAATGCCTTTGCAAATTGCACGGTTACCATTTGCCATAGCAAAACAAAAGATATTTCTTTTTTCACCAAACAAGCCGATATTATTATTTGCGCTTTAGGTAAGCCTGAATTTTTAACCGCTGATATGGTTAAACAAGGTGCCGTAGTAATTGATGTTGGTACAACTCGCGTTACAAGCACCGAAACAAAAAGTGGTTTTAAATTAAAAGGTGATGTGAAGTTTGATGAAGTGGCACCTAAATGTTCGTTTATTACTCCGGTTCCGGGTGGAGTAGGACCTATGACAATTGCTTCTTTGTTGAGTAACACTTTGCTTGCTTCAAAAAAAGTGATCTACAAGTAATTTTGGAAAGTCGCCCTTCGACTACGCTCAGGGTGACATCGTCTGAAAGTCGGTCTGCATAGCTGAGTCACCCTGAGCGTAGTCGAAGGGCATGTGGTACTATTTATTCTTAATGAATAACTTGTAAAATAAGTTGCGTAAGAGTTGTAACAAAAAAGAATTCACTCCCGCAGTCATCACCCAAAAATAAGAAAGCTTATAGCGTTTGTCTTTGTAAACTGCTTTTGTAAATTCTCTGAATAATCTAGCTTGATCAAATTTTAATTCTTTATTACTGGTAGATTGTGCTGAGATACGAAATTTTCCCAATGGCTCGGGAATAACGTAAAGATCTCCTTGTAATAATAATTCCAAAAGCATATCAAGATCAAAGGTCCAGTTATTTCCTTTTTCAAATTTTGGTTCAGGAATTTTATCGTAATGTTCTTTTTTAAATAAAGCACCGTTGGGTTCGCCTAGAATATTAGAGCCGTATAAAAAATTTGCGCGTATGGCCCAAAAAGCAGAGAACAAACCTGTACCAAACAAAAACTTCTTTAAGTACACTTGTTTGCTTTCGTCATTAATGATTGAAACATATCCATTCACTAGCGAAACATTTTTGTATTTTGGATCTTCCATAATGGCCACTTCTTTTTCTAAAGTAACAAGTGCCATACCATCATCGGCGCCCATAAATGTTAAGTATTTTCCTGTAGCGTAAGTAAAAACTTTAAGGTAATTGTATTTTATCCCCATGTTCTTTTCGTTCGAAAAGATCTTGACGCGCGAATCGTTGTACGCTTTTATTAATTCGAGTGTTCTATCGGTTGAACAATTATCAGAAATGATGACCTCAATGTTCTTGTAGGTTTGCCCCAAAACGCAATCCATTGTTTCGTTGATGTATTTCTCACCATTGTAAACCGGAATGCAAACACTAACAAGTGGTCCTGAAGCAGACATTTATTTTATGCGTTTTAAATAGCCGTCGGGCGCAACACTAATTAAGATCTTATTATCAATGCTCTTATCAATAACAAAATTATGGTTGGTCTTTAAAAATTCGAACACTGCTGTTTTAGGATTACTTCCAACATCCCAAGGTCTATCATCGTAAACGCCTTTTGGAAGATCTTCAACTACAGTATCAAACACTACGCAATACGAACCAACTGTTGTTAATTCTGCGTAGGCTTTTAATTCTTCCAATACATGATCGTGTGTATGATTTGAATCGAATAAAACCATCACCGTTTTTTTACCTTTGGCATGATCTTTAACTTGCTGCACAATGGCCGGATCAATAGCAGAACCTTGGATCATCTTAATGCGTTTTGCCATTGGATGAGCAATGATCTCTTTTTTATTGTGTTCGCGAATATCAATATCAATTCCTAAGATCTCGCCTTTACCGATAAGTTCTAAAATAGAAGCGTAAAATATAAGTGAACCACCGTGAGCAATTCCTGTTTCGATGATAAGATCGGGTTTGATATCCCAAATTAATTCCTGCATGATCACAATATCTTGTGGATACTGAATGATCGGCCTACCCATCCATTTGAAATTATAAGAATATCTTGAATCGATGGATTCTTTTAAGAACTCGTTGGTTACTTTTTTAAGTGATGCATTTTTCCCTTGTAATTCAATATTGGCCTCACACTCTTTTTTAAATTTTTCTATTTCGTTCATTGCTTATCTTATAAAGTTATTAATTTGATATTTAATTTATCGGCAACAGGCTTAATTTCGTTCAGATAGTTAATGTTCATCACGATGGCTGTTTCAATGTTGTATTTAGAGATATCCTCCGGTTTTATAATGGGGTGACCGGTCCCGCCCAAGAATTGGTTTTGTTTTTTTGGATTGATATCGATCACACATTTTACTTTGGTGGCATCCTTGTCAATTAAATTCAGAAAGGTAGAACCCTTTGCGCCCGCACCCCAAATGGCTATATTTTTATGTTTGGAAACTAGATCGGTATATTCTTTTATTTTATCATTAAAACGAATATTGTAAGTTTTGATCTCGCGCTTTTCAATTTGTTTTTTTACTTTTCCAAGATCGGCGATCACGTAAATGTACTGACCGTTGAAAAAATGTCCGCCTACACTTTCGGTAAAGAACTGCTGTAATGTTTCTAAAGTAAAATAATTGCAATGCTCATAAAATACATCTTCGCTTGCATTATTATTCACGATCCACTCAAATGTTGGAACTTCAATGTAAATAAATCCTTTGTTATTATTTGCCTTTGCAACTGTTTGAATAAAATCGAATGGTTTTGAGATATGCTCAAGTGTGTGACGCAAAATAATAGATTCAGCACCCACATTAGAATATTTATCCGAGAAAAAATCCTTGATCACTTTTGGAGAATCGCCTTCGTAGGTTGGATCAAAACCTATCACATCTTCACCGGCTGCTAAAAGCATATTCATAAAATACGCTTTACCGCATCCTATTTCTACAATTTTTTTACCCAACATATTGTTGGTCTTCATAATGTGAATAACGTTGCGCAAATGATCTTGAAAAAATCCTGAATTACTTTGTTCATTTTGGTAATGCTGATCGTAATCAATGATTGAATCATCAAAATTGGCACTGAACACAAAACCGTTATCTAATGATTGCGCAAGGGTGACATTTATTTTTTTAGCAGCCTTTGCTAATTCAGGCGTAGGATAAACCATGTTCTGAATAAGCGGAACGCCTTTTTGTTCGTATATCACTTTGGTATTCGAACTACCTGTTAATGGACATGTTATCATTTAAAATAAGTTTTGATTTTTTAGTGTCGCCCCAAAATTTCATGGGTTCATAATCGGGATAGGGGTAATGGCCTAAATTGAGTTTTATGTGTTTATGATTTTGTGATAAATGATCTTCTACTAATTTTTTAATGGTGATCGGAACGCCGCTACAACAGTTGATGATGCCCTCCACTTTTTGTTGCAATGCGAATATAACTATATTTTCCGAAACGGCTGTAACGGGTAAATAATCACGCTCTTGATCTCCCTTACTCATATTGAATACCTGCTCATTAGCAGCTAGGGCTTTTTCTAAAAGGGGAATAATAGACTTCTCGCTTTGACCTTTTCCGTGCATATAAAATAGTCGCACCCATTTAAAATTAAACGAGAATTTGGTCTTTAGTGCTTCTAATTCCATTCGCAATTTATTTTTAGCAATTGGATAAGCAATGGTTGGTTCGCTTTTCATATCCTCACTCAGCAGGCCTTCTTTCATCCCATATTCTAAACATGTACCAATGCAAGTAAGATCTTTTAGTCCGTTCGAGATCAAATTTTCAAGAAATTTTTTTTGTGCAGGAAGTTCTTTGGTGATATGATCCTCACTTTTGAAATTGGCTAAATGTCCCCAACCTAAATGGATCATCTTATCCGGTGAATTAAATTTTTTAAAAAGATCTTCCGATGTTGTATCATACATATCGTACTCTACAAATTGTATCTTGTTAAACCACTCTTTTTCTTTGGCTCTTGCAAGATCGTTGGATGTACCAATAACCGTAACGCCACGCTTTAGTAATTCTTGTACAACATAATTACCAATAAAACCATTGCAGCCTGTTACTAATACTTTCATTTACAGTGTTTGCAATTTTGGGATAGGAACCACAAATTTGCAGCCCCAAGCGTTTACGTAATCTAATTGTTTTACAATTTCATCTTTGATATTCCAAGGAAGGATGATGATAAAATCGGGTTTATCTTTTTTAATGCGATCTTCTTGCACAATAGGAATATGACTTGCGGGCATGAATTTATGTTGCTTGGCAGGATTTGCATCCACCACAAAACTGATCATATCATTTTTAACTCCACAATAATTCAATAAGGTATTTCCTTTAGCAGCCGCGCCATAAGCAGCCACTTTTTTACCTGCACGTTTTTGTTTCAATAAAAAATCTAACAGATCATTTTTAACTGTTTCGATCTTGGTTTGAAAATTCTTATAGTAATCAATCTTCAACATTCCTGCATCTTTTTCTTTTTGCAACATCACCGCCACATTTGACCCAATTGGTTTTGAACTATCTTCTTTATGTTTTGCAAAAATGCGTAACGATCCGCCATGGGTTGGAACTTCTTCCACATCAAACATCACTAAACCTTGCGCTTCAAATATTTTACTTACTGTTGTAAATGAGAGATACGAAAAATGCTCGTGATAAATTGTATCAAATTGATTGTTTAATACTAATTGATATAAATGTGGAAATTCCATGGTAATAACACCGTTCTCTTTCAACATCACTTTCATGCCACCAACAAAATCGTTGATATCAGGAACGTGAGCTAACACATTATTTCCCAATAGAAGATCTGTTTTCTTGCCTTCGCCGGCTAATTTTGTTGCTAATCGCACGCCAAAAAAATCAACCACAGAGGGAATTCCTTTTTTAATGGCCACCGCTGCCGTATTGGCTGTTGGCTCAATGCCAAGTACAGGGACATTTTTTTCTTTGAAGTATTGTAACAAATAACCGTCGTTAGAAGCAATTTCGGTAACTAAACTTTTTTCGTTATAACCAAAACGCGCGATCATCATCTCGGTATATTTTTTGCTATGCGCTAACCAGCTTGTTGAAAATGAAGAAAAGTACGCGTAATCACTATTAAAAATATCTTCCGATTTTTTGTATTCGTCAACTTGCACCAAAAAACATTTTTCGCAAGCCATTACTTTTAACGGATAAAATACTTCCGGCTCATTTAATTGTTGAGCGGTTAAGTATGAATTAGAAGCAGGACTATTTACCAGATCGGCAAATTCAGTTTCAACTTTATGTTTGCAAAAGCGACATTCCATAATTAGATTCCTTTAAACGTATTATCAATTAATTTGTAGGTCTTATCTTTTTCTGAGACCATCACAGGAGGCAAAGGCCATTTAATATTCAGTGCAGGATCATCAAAGCGTAAACCTCTATCCGCATCGGACGTATAATATTCGGTGTGATGATAAATAAGCTCCGAATCATCTTCCAATGTTTGAAAACCATGCGCAAAATCCTCCGGCATATAGATCATCTTTTTATTCTCTGCCGAAAGTTCAACCGTTACGTGTTGTAAAAATGTTGGAGAATATTTTCTAAGATCAACAATAACATCTAGTACAGCACCGCGTATGCAACGAATTAATTTTATTTCTTGATACGGAGGAATTTGATAATGCATTCCACGAATGGTTCCCTTATTTCTGTTCCATGAATGATTCAATTGCACAAATTCTTTTTTGTGACCAATTTGTTGGAATTCTTTTTTGCAGAATGTGCGCGCAAAACCTCCTCGTGCATCCGTTAATAAATTCAATGATACAATGTACGCGCCTTTTAATTTTGTTTCTTCAAATGTCATTTTGTCCATTTATAATTTAGTTCTTTTGCTTTTGTAACGTAATCTCTTAGGTCGGCTTCGGTATTCAAAACTTTACCTTCATAATAATTCTTATACCAAAGTATGGTATATTCAATTGCTTTTTCTGTATTCCAAACCGGATACCAATGTAGTTTTGAATTCGATTTGGTACAATCCAATCTTAATAATTTTGCTTCGTGTGGTTGATCTTTTTGCGGTGGCGTTTCAAATAAAATATGTGTCCATAAATGAACTGCGCGATCCAATACTTCTTGTACCGAAAGTGTCTCATTATTAGCCGGACCAAAATTCCAACCATCCGAAACAGAAACATCGCCTTGTAAAATCTTTTGTCCTAATACCAAATATCCCGAAACCGGTTCCAATACATGTTGCCAAGGACGAGTTGCTTTTGGATTTCGTATTTCGGTTGTTTCTCCTTTTGCTGCGGCTTTTACTAGGTCGGGGATCAAACGATCAACGCTCCAATCGCCACCGCCAATAACATTTCCGGCACGACCGCTTGCTAAAATGAAATTGTGTTTTTTTCCGAAGTCGTTTGATGAGAAGAACGAACGGCGATAAGAACTCGTTAATACTTCGGCGCAACCTTTGGAAGCGCTGTATGGATCGTAACCACCCATGCGATCAGTTTCGTTGTACGGACGATCATCTTCAAAATTTTCGTAGCATTTGTCGCTCGTAACAATGACGCAACCTTTTACATGAGCATTTTCTTTACAAGCTTCAATAACATTAGCTGTACCAATGACATTTGTTTGAAAAGTTTCGATAGCATGTTTGTACGAATAACGAACCAACGATTGCGCTGCTAAATGAAATACAATATCAACTTTGAATTTTGAAATTGTTTTTATTAGAAGTTCAAGATCATTCACATCTCCCATGATGTGTTCGTATGTTGCATGTAATAATTTAAAATGATTTGGTTCGCTGGGAATATCTTTTGAATAACCAACAACCTTTGCGCCCATTTTTGTGAGCCAATACGCCATCCAAGAGCCTTTAAAACCGGTATTACCGGTAAGCAGAACAGTTTTGTTATTGTATATCCCTCCAAAAAGGTTTACCATATTTTCCACGGAGCCTTTTGGCTTTCCCACAATTCTTCGAGTTCAATTTTATCGCGCATGGCATCCATACATTTCCAAAAACCTTTATGACGGTATGCATTCAATTGTTTATCGTTGGCAATATCTATCAAAGGTTTCTTTTCCCATTGTATATTATCTTGATCTCCTTCTAAGTATTTAAAGATCCCAGGCTCTAAAACAAAAAATCCACCATTGATCCATACGCCATCACCTTCGGGTTTTTCTTGGAATTTACTTACCAAACCTTTTTCATTTGTTTCAATATTTCCAAATCGTCCGGGTAATTGAATAGAAGTAAGCGTAGCTAATTTACCATTTGCTTTATGAAATTTTACCAAAGCATTAATATCAACATCGGCAACACCATCACCATACGTAAGCATGAATGTTTCATCCTTCACATGTTTTTGAATGCGTTTGATACGTCCTGCCGTATTTGTATCCTGACCTGTATCAACCAACGTAACTTTAAATGATTCCGAATTAGTGAAATGCACATCCACCACATTTTTTTCAAGTTCAACAGTGATATCGGAATTGTACAAAAAGTAATTGATGAAATATTCTTTTATCAAATGTCCTTTATACCCCAAACAAACCACAAATTCGTTGAAGCCGTGTTTGGCATAAATTTTCATGATATGCCAAATGATAGGTTTCCCGCCGATCTCTATCATTGGTTTTGGTTTTATGGTGGTTTCTTCAGATATCCTGGTGCCTAATCCGCCGGCTAATATGACTACTTTCATGAAAGGTTTTTAGTGTGTCAAATATAGAATTTATTTGGGGAATCAAAAACTCTTTTAAGCCCTTGTACACTAATTAATACGGCTATTTCACGAAGTGGCGATTTAGCATATTTTAATTTTTTTTATTGTTCAATTTTTTAGTACTTTTAAAAGCTATCCTAGTATTAATGACCTTGGTAAATGAGTAAAAAGATCACTATAATTGTTCCTATCTACAATTCCTCTGCTTTTATGAGCAATTTAGTGGAGGCTATTGACGCTGAGCGTAAAAATTCCAATTGGGATCTTGAATTAGTATTGGTAGATGACGGAAGTAAGGATAAGAGTTTTGACAAGATCGTTGAATTGAGCAAAACGTATTCTTATATAAAAGGGATAAAATTATCGCGGAATTTTGGTCACCAAATAGCCGTAAAAACAGGACTTTCGCATTGTACCGGCGATTACGTGGCCGTAATTGATGATGATCTTCAAGATCCTCCGTCGTTACTCCCGGGATTTTTTAAATATTTGGATGATGGCTATGATGTGGCTTATGGCGTTCGAAAAAATCGCAAAGAGAACATCTTCAAAAAATTAAGTTATAATAGCTTCTATCGTATTCTTAAAAGATTAAGTGATACGGATATTCCTTTGGACAGTGGCGATTTTTGTGTGATGAAAAAGCAAGTTGTAGATAACATGCTTAAGTTGCAGGAAAAAAATCCATTCTTAAGAGGTATTCGCGCTTGGGTTGGATTTAAACAAATAGGCGTAGAGTATGAGCGCGCCGCAAGATTTGATGGGCAATCGGGTTATACATTCAAAAAATTGATGAGGATCGCTATGGATGGCATCTTTTCGTTTTCTTCTGTTCCAATTCGCATCATTACATGGTTAGGATTTTTGGGTTTGCTTTTTGCGGTGGTGTATTCGGCCCTTGTAATTTATGAATCCATTGTAAATAGCATCGATGTAAAAGGTTTTGCGAGTTTGGCTATCATTATTTTATTTTTTGGATCATTAACCCTTATTTGTTTGGGAATTATTGGCGAATATATT
Organism: Sphingobacteriaceae bacterium; assembly: GCA_023251775.1. Classification (GTDB taxonomy): domain Bacteria; phylum Bacteroidota; class Bacteroidia; order B-17B0; family Aurantibacillaceae; genus Aurantibacillus. The sequence continues at coordinate 10,391 of JAHEYC010000021.1, forward strand.
GTTCGTATATACGACGAAGTGCGCAACAGGCCTTATACTGTTATCGAAAAAACCATTAACCTATGAGTTATACGCACGTTGCCATATTAGGTGCTAATGGTTTTATTGGAAAGCATCTCACCAAAGTGTTGATGCAAAATTCGGTTTTAAAGATCAGCTTATTTGGAAGAAGCGCAACGAATGAGTTCAAAGATAAATTACCCTATCATCAGTTGGATCTAAATAATTCTTCGCAATTAGAAAAATATTTTAAGGAAACAGAAATTGTTTATTACCTCGCTTCCGATTCTATTCCTTCGTCGAGTTGGGATGATCCAAAATTTGATGTAGAAAAGAATTTATTGCCATTCATTCATTTTTTGAATAACGGTGCGAAGCATAAATTAAGAAAAGTGGTATTTGTTTCAAGCGCGGGTACAATATACGGACCATCCAAAGAAAAATTAACTGAAGATTCGGATAAAAAACCATTTTCGCCTTATGGCATTACTAAATTGGCCATGGAAAATTATTTGAATTATTTTGAAGTTCGTCACGGCATTAAACACGATATTTTTAGAGTAAGCAACGTATATGGCGATGGACAAGATACCTCGAAAGGCTTAGGCATCATCAATACATTTTTAGAAAAAATAATTACCGATCACAGCATCACCATTTATGGTAACGGCGAGAACATCCGAAATTATATTTGCGTGAATGATGTGGCTAAATTATTGAGTTTGTCAATTGCTTCGGGAAATGATTCGAATATTTTTAACTTAGCTTCCAATGATAATATCAGCATCAATCAACTGGTAGCCATCATAAAAAAAATTGTGAAAGAGGATTTTAAAGTGAATTATAAAGAGACAAGGCAGAGTGATAATCCTGCCATAAGTTTAGATAATTCAAAATTGAAAGCAAGTTATAAGGATTTTAAATTTGTGGAGTTAGCTTTAGGAATAGAGCAAACTTACAAGCATATTAAAGAAAAGTTAGGAGTAAAAAATAATCAGAACTAATTATGGCAAAAACAAAAGTAGCCGAAAAACCTGGCCGTCAAACAGGTGCTAAAGTAATAGCTGTACCTGCACTAAAGGATAGTAAGGAATTTAAAATTGGGAGTAGAAGCATTGTGGTTTCGAACGAAGATCTTATTTGTACAGGACTTTTATTGCTATTGATGTACATCATTTATTCTATCCGTTCTAATTTTTTACTCATCCCATTTGAACGTGATGAAGGTATTTACAGTTATTTCGGAAATTTGATATTGGATGGAAAAACGCCTTACAAAGATTTTTATGAGGTTAAGTTCCCTGGTTTATTTTATTTTTTCGCAACCATTGTTGCTATTTTTGGTGATACAGTAAAAGGAATGCATACTGGTTTTATGTATGTGAATATGTTAACCGCTTTATTTGTTTATCTGGCTTCACGAAAATTATTTTCGCCCATTGCCGGAATTGTTTCTGCAACAACTTTTGCATTTGTTTCGTTAACACCAACCTTAAGTGGATTCACAGTTCAGGCCGAACATGGCGTAGCATTTTTTATTAGTATAGGAGTTTATTGTTATTCAGTGGCGCGCGCAAATAATAAATGGTACTCTTATTTAGTAATGGGTGCAGCTATGGGTATGGCATTCATGACAAAGACCAGCGGGATCTTTTTAGCATTTTGGGGAGCGCTCATTATTCTTACCGATTGGTTCTTTACAAAGCCTCGTACGTTCAAAGCACTATTAATAAACATGTTCTCGTATGGAGGCGGAGGTATATTGATCGTTGCGAGTTTCTTTTTATTAATGGCGTCGAAGGGCGTTTTTAGTGATATGATATTTTGGACATACGAACATCCAAAGAGCTATATTAATAGTATGCCTTTTGAAGAAGGGGTAAAATATTTTAAGTACACGCGCGATGCTATTATTCAAAATCATAAATTATTTTGGTTTCACAGCGTAGCGGCTATTGGATTGTGTTTATTAAAACCTGCCAATATCAAACTTAAGATATTTGGAATTACGTTATTTGGACTTTCTTTTATGACCATTGTTCCGGGTTATTATTTTTACGGACACTATTGGATCCAAACAGTTCCCGGACTTTCTATTGTGGCAGGCTTAACGGTTTATTCGGTATTAGGAATTTTGAGAACGTATTTCAAATTAGTTCAACCCCGTTATGGCTATATTTACTTGGGTATATTTGCCGTACTCACGTTCAATCATGCTTCAAATATGAAAGGATATTATTTTCATCCAAACTACGAACGCATTTTAAGAGCTACCTATGGCAATAATCCTTTTCCTGAATCTATGGAAATTGCCAATTATATTAATGCGAACTCTAAGCCTGAAGATAATATTGTATTGTTAGGATCAGAGCCACAGATCTATTTTTACACTAAAAAAAGATGTCCTTCGCGACATGCATATTTTACGGCCTTAGTAAATAATATTCCTGCCCATCATCAATGGCAAAGAGAATTTGCAAAAGATGTAGAGAAAGCAAAACCAAAATTTGTGATCTTCTTTAATCATCCGCTCTCGTTATTGGTTCAGCCTAATACAGATAAATACGTTTTTGAATGGGCTAATAAATTCATCAGCGAGAATTACCATATTGTTGGATTGGTAGATATGATCGAAGGTCAGCAAAGTGTGTATGTGTACAACGAAAAAATGAATACCTACAAACCTGTTTCGCAAAACCTGATCTATATTTACGAACGGAATGCTGGGCCTAGTGCTATTAATACTGCTGCAACTAATACGACGACAACTACTACAACTACTCCGAAACCTTAATGGTGATCTCTTTTATTGAATTCACGTCATCGTATTTACGCGATGTAAAATTTAAGATGGTGATGCCCGGTTTTAAGGCTGTAAAATAAAAATAAACACCATTGGTATTTCCTTCCCAAACTGTGTTCATGTGGTCAACAATGGTTTTGTCGTATTCCTCATTTAATTGCCAGGTGTATCCGGTTCGGTGATCTTCGGGTAAATTCACACGAAATTTTTTGTAGAGTTTTACTTTGCACGGTTGCGGATCGTTGATCTTAATGGTTTGATAAGAGCACGATGCAAGAAATACTGTAGCTATTAAAAGTAATTTGTACATCAGATCAATCCGTGATATTTACGTAAGAACCATTCTAAAGATAACAGAACAAGAAGCAGTGCGAAGATCCATTTAAGATCGATGAGCTCTGTTGTTTCGTTTTGCGAATACGTAATTGGTTTTATAGATTCATTAGTTAAGATGGATGCTTCTAGTGCTTTAAGATCACTTAACGTGTACATTTTTCCATTGGTTCCTGCGCTTAATTTTTGAAGTAAACCATGATCGGCCACTGTATTTATTTTTTCGGAGATCACAGGCTTTACAATTAGAATTCCTTTTTTTACGGTTATAGTTGCATCCGTTTTAGTTTTTGCTTCGTACGAATATTCTCCGGGAGCTAATAAACCTAAAGCTAATTTATACGAATTTCCTTGTTTGCTAAATGTATAATTAAAAGCATCTCCTTTTTCATTCTTTATTACCATAGTCACATCCGGTTGCGTGATGAGTTCATAGCTTTTATTATAAACTTCGGCAGTGAATTCAATAGGTTCATTTTCGCTGATGATCTTTTGCGTGTAGATCCTAAAAAAACTTTTATCGCTTTTTACCGAGAGGTATTGAATAGATTTGCTTATTAATTCATTAAAGGCAGTGAAATTATTGCTCTCCTCATAATTTCTGAGTTTCCATCGCCATAAACCATCTCCAATAAATACTCCGCTTTTCAAACCGTTTATTTCTGTAAAGAATAAAAGGGGTTCCGCCATGGTAACCGATCCTATTTTTTGATTTAAAAGAATTTGCGCGCCATTTGAAACGCTGTATTTTGCAAAGTAAGTTTTTACGGCAGGAAAATTATTGATCGAATTTCGTAATTCTTCCGAAATGGTAAATAATCCAAATCCATTATTGATGGCGGGCTCGGAATCATTTAGTTTATCAATAAAAGAAGTTATTTTTATTTCATTCAATCCTGAATTTGGTCCGGGATTAATAATGAGGTAGGGGATACGATTTGTAACGCACTCGTCAACAATATTACGATTACCCGCCACATAATTATGAATGATCACCAAACTGAAAGGTTTTACCACTCGATTGAATTTATCGGTAAAATCTTTTATCAATTCGTAGTTCTTCATGCTTTCGATACTTTCACTTATGGCCGATACATCCGGATGTGGAGAATTAGATACCAAAAGAATTTTATCGCGGTTATCAATTACATCCACAATAAAACTCTGTGTATTATTAATTAAATTAGTTTCACCTTTAACTTGCGATACATTTACTATATAACGTTGAACTCCCGGCGCATCAGCATCTAAAATAAAATTAACGGTAGAGATAAAATTTTGCGAATTGATCTTTAGTTCTTGTTCGCCTTTTTTAATGTTATTCTTAAAGATAGTTACAACACATTCTTCGCCATTTAATTTAACGGCATTAATGGTGATCTCGGCCAAAAATTGATTTCCCAAATACGCTACTTGGTTATGATTTATCTTTTGAATAAGCGCATCCTTTTTTTCTACAGTATCTCCTAAGGCAATAGTGTAGATCGGAAATTTTATCTTTTCAAAATTATAGATAGGATTTGCGCCTTTATTAATAATTCCATCTGAAGCTATGATGAGGGCTCCAATGTTCTGTCCCGAAAAATTATTGGCAACATCTGCCAATAAATTCGACATATCAGTTTCTTTATCTTTAAAACTAATGCTATCGGATAAACGCGTTCTTTCGCCAAAGAGCAATTGCTTAATGGTAAAACGTTTTGCTAAACCATTATTTAATGCTTGAATATTTTCGTTCAATAATTTTGAGAGTGTTGCGCTGTCTTTTCCTGAAACAACCGAAGTTGAATTATCTATTGCGACAAGAATGATGGGATTTTCGGTATGATTATTAATGTGTTTTAAAAAAAGATTGGTTAGTAAGATGCATATAAGAGTAATGCAGATAGCCCTTGTACCAAAAAGTATTCTTTGAATAAGAGGAGAGAGTTCGCCTGACTTTTTATCTTTATAATATAATAACAGTGAAAATAATGCGCCAATTATAAAGCACAGTACAAAAAGATACCAGGGTGTGTCTGAAATTATCTTTACCAAACGAAGGAATATTTAAAAGTTAAAAAGATGTTAGGTTAACATTCCTCCGCACACATTAATGCATTGGCCTGTAACATATGCGCTCATATCACTAGCTAAAAATAAAGTAACGTTAGCAACATCCTCCGAAGTACCTCCTCTTTTTAAAGGAATACCATCGCGCCATGATTGAACAACTTTTTCATCTAACGCTGCTGTCATTTCTGTTTCAATAAATCCGGGAGCAATAGCATTACAGCGAATATTACGTGATCCTAATTCAATAGCAACCGATTTTGTAAAACCAATAATGCCGGCTTTTGATGCGGCATAATTACTTTGTCCGGCATTTCCTTTTACCCCAACCACCGAACTCATATTAATAATAGAACCTTTACGTGCTTTTAGCATTGGCTTTTGCACGGCCTTAGTTAAATTAAATACCGATTTTAAATTCGCGTTGATCACTTCATCCCATTGTTGTTCGCTCATACGCATTAATAAGGTATCGCGGGTAATACCTGCGTTGTTCACTAACACATCTATAGTTCCAAACTCGGCAACAACAGCGTTCACAAGATCGTCGGCCGCTTTAAAATTTCCGGCATCACTTTTATAGCCTTTGGCTTTTATTCCAAAAGCTTGTAATTCTTTTTCCAGAGCAAGTGCTTTTTCTTCTGAACTAACATACGTAAAAGCTACGTTTGCTCCATTTTGCGCAAAGCTTAATGCAATGCCTTTTCCAATTCCGCGTGTGGCGCCGGTTATCAGGGCCACTTTATTTTGTAATAATTGCATAATGAATGTGTTAAAAAGCAAAAGTAAGTATAATATTTGTCTCAAAAAGGTTTCAAATTTTAACATATATTAGTTTTTGGCACGATACTTGATTAACCTAATCAGTATTTTTAAATTGTAGAATGTTAAAAACAAAACAAATGAAAAAAGTAATGAAATTAAAAATGATCGCTGTTGCGTTCGCAAGTTTATTAGTGAGCAGCACATTTGGTCAAACTCAAAAAGTGATCGGTGATTCACTAGCAGGCTTTGAAGAAGCGGCTGCTAAAAAAGCTGCTCTATCGGAAGGATTTTACGGAAGTGAATTTCCTGTTCGTATGGAAGCTTTAAAGAGAAATTATATTATCGCTAAATACGGATTGAAAGTAGGTAAAACATCTGCTTTTACTGCACCTAAAAATTACGGTAAAACTGCAGCTCCGCAATGTAATAACGAAGATTTTGAAGCATCTGTAGCGGCAGCAATAACTACAAGTAATCAGATCGCAGGTTGGACAGTTGAAGGCGGTACAAATACAAACCCAAACAACTCTTGTAACTTATTAGGTTGTTGTCCAAATGCACCAAATCAAGGTGCTTTGATCACAGCTCCTGTAACAGGTTACGTTGATCCTGTTGTTGGCGCACAATATCCTATTTTTTCGGTATTTGGTACCGCTAATAATAATGGTATTGGTGTTAACCCACAAATTGGTTTACCTGCCATGTATGGTAATAATTTTATCCGATTGAATAATGCTACTTCTAATTTTAGTATGGAGAAATTAACAAAAACATTCTTAGTTACTCCAAATAATGCTTTATTCCAATTTGCATTCATCTCTGTATTTTATCCGGGTCACGGTTGTTGTGATGCAGGTGCATTCCAAATTAAATTAACTAACGCTAGTACAAACTCAGTATTAACTTGTCCTGCGTTCTCGGTATCAGCACCAAGTTCACAATGTACAGGCACAACTCCGGTTACATATTATATTGGAGGTACAAATAACGTTAACACACCTTCAAACTTTAGTCCTATTTATAATAAATGGTCGTTAAATACTTTGGATCTTACAGCTTACATCAACTCAAACATTCAGATCGAGATCATCGCTTCTGATTGTACCGGTGGAGCTCACTATGGTTATGTATATTTTGATGCACAGTGTAGCCCAATGGTAGTTATTGGAAACAATAGCCAATTCCCTGCAGGCTCACCAAGTATCACCTTGCCAACTTGCGGTGCAAGTGGTGCAACTATCACTTTACCAAATGGTCTAGGTCCATATTCATGGAATGGTCCGGGAGTACCGGGTAACTATACAGTTCCATCATTTACTAATCAAACTTACATTACTACGATCTCTGGAACATTGAATGCGATCATGAATCCTCCGGGAGCATGTGCACCAATTATTCGTTTGATCACAGTAACAATAACTCCTGCACCAAACTTAAACTTAACACCGATGCAGCCAACGTGTTCTAATACGGTGGCCAGTTTAACGGGAACACTCACGGTGGGGGCCACACCAATGACGGTGATCCATTCCGGTCCAACCGGAACTGTTCCGGTTAACGTTACAGGAAACGCATTTACGTCCCCCGGAGGAACGGTCACGACTTTAGCACCTGGTATTCATACCATAAGTATCATTGATGGTATAGGTTGTAATATTTCAAAAACAGTACAAATAAATCCACCGTTAGCTTTACCAAACTTTACCGTTGGTTCACCTGGTGCAGATTATACATTAACGTGTTTGAATACACCAATTACAATGACCACAAGTAATCCCGGATTAACTTATATGTGGACAAGTCCAAGCGGAACAGCTTCCGGAAACTTTGTTAACGTAGCTGTACCGGGTAACTGGCAAGTAGTAGGTGTAAATCCTGTATCAGGATGTAGCATCTCGGTTAACTTCACTATCTCACAAAATTTAACTTCACCAACGGTTGTTATTACACCAACTGTAAGTAACATTACGTGTGCAGGTGGATCAGGATGTTTTACTTTAACAAGTAATTTAGGTCCGAATGTTACAACAGATTGGCTTCAGATATCCGGTTCAAATACAGTAAATGTTGGTATCCCACAAGGAACAATAAACATTTTCTGTGCAGGACAACCGGGAACATATTGGGGTTGTTCAACCAATAACTTAACGGGTTGTATTTCGTGTAAATCAGTACAGGTAACAGCCTCTGTTGGCGTACCGGTATTTACGATAACAAGCCCAACCAACTTTACCATAGGTTGCGCCAGTACAAGTATCACCAGTATGCAAGTAACAACGGTAATTACCTCACCAATAGCAAATGCTCCGTGTCAGTATACTTTTGTTCCACCTGCTACAACGGGAACACCAACAACCTTTACTGTAAACCCTAACCAAAACGGTATCACCGTTCCGGGCACATGGGTAGTGTATGTAAAAGACTTAACTAATAACTGTATCTCAAGTCAATCAATTAGTATCATACAAAATACTATTGCACCAAATGTTGACTTCATACAGCCATTAAGTTTATTAACGTGTAGAGATGCAAGTATGGTATTGCAAGGTATCAGCAGTAACAGTAATACAACTATTACTTGGACCGTACCGGCCATTCCATCTAACTCGGTAAATCCAACACCGAATCACACGGTAACGATCAACCCTGCGGTAACGAGTTCTTCAGCCAACTTAACTTCTATTGGAACATTTACGGTAGGCGCAGTGGATATCAATAATCAATGTCGTTCAACAAAAACAGTACAGATCATCCAAGACATAAGATTACCTAAGTTCACTATTACAGCGTTAACTAACTCGGTGATCAATTGTATCAATATGGACGTGGTAATAGTACCGGTAGTTACACCAACCTTAGCAGTGGCTTTAGTACCAACATATGTATGGTATCCACCGGTAGGCGGCGGAGTAGCAGGTACACAGTTCAATACTACAGCAGCAGGTACGCATACAGCAATTTCAACTTCGGTTGTAAATGGTTGTACATACTCGGCAGTGTATTCAGTAGCGAGCGATCTTACACCTCCTGCAGTTGATTTCACTCCTGTGTATACGTTGGATTGTGGTACAAACCAAGCAACATTAGTAGTGGTTGTATCACCTACAGCAAACTTAAAATACTATTGGGATATATTCCCTGCAGGTGTGTTCATCACTGATAGAACCAAATCGATAATTCAAGGAACTCAACCTGGTGAGTACGGTGTAACAGTAACAAATACGTTGAACGGTTGTAAAACAACAGGTGTTTACGAAGTAGTTCAAGGCGCTTTAAATACTGATTTCATCCCAAGTACACAATCAGGATATTCACCATTGTTTGTGAGCTTCAATAATACAAGTTCATCATCAGCGGGTACAGGAAGTATGATAGGAACTTGGAGTTATGGAAATGGAGGAGTATTAACCAATACCTATAATGCAAGTGGTACATCGAGTATCATACCAAATACTACTTATACTGCAGCAGGAACTTACAGTGTGTTATTAAATGTAACAAAAGGAACCTGTAAAGGAACCAAGATCAAGATCATCACTGTAGAGGTACCAAGTAAGCTGGAAGTACCAAACGTGTTCACACCAAATGGTGATAAAGTAAATGATGTGTTCCGTTTGATCGCAGCAAGTTTAAATGAGATCAATGCATCTATCTTTGATCGTTGGGGAAATAAAGTATACGAAGTTGAAAGCGGAACCGGAAATATTGGATGGGATGGTAAGAACATGTTCGGTAAGGAATGTCCTTCAGGAACATACTTCTATATGATCAAAGCCACCGGTAAAGATGGTCAAGAATACGACCTAAAAGGTAACGTTACATTGTTCAGATAATAAAAAGAATAGCATATCATAAAGATCCCTCGAGTAAACCTCGGGGGATTTTTTTTGCTAATAGTAGAAGGGGTGAGATAAAAAAGTTGGAGATAAACCTGTTTTTTTATGCCACAGATCACACAAATTCACACAGATTTCATTCACAGATTAAAACATGAACGCATTATATTAAATAAAAAAATCTGCGACACAAATCTGCGAGAATTTGCGTAATCTGTGGCAAGACATGGCTTTCTCCCACTATTGATTATGGCCCATAGAAATCCTTGCTAAGACTTTATCCCCGCCGGCCATACGGTAAACTTTATTTTCACAACAGCCTGTATTCTGTTAAAAAGGTTTCGTTTCCATAGAAATAAGTGTTAAAAAGATGTAGAAATTAACAAATATTGCACTTTGGCATGGTACTTGATGAATAGCAGAAAAACAATACAGTTATTGTAGAATGTTAAAAACAAAACAAATGAAAAAAGTAATGAAATTAAAAATGATCGCCCTAGTGTTCGCAAGCTTATTAGTGAGCAGCACGTTTGGTCAAACTCAAAAAATGATCGGGGATTCTTTAGTAGGATTCGATGAAAATGCTGCTAAAAAAGCCACCTTATCGGAAGGTTTCTTTGGAAACGAGTTCCCTGTGCATATGGCGAAATTAAAAAGAGAATATATTAACGCTAAGTTTGGCTTAAAAGTAACTAGGCCATCGATGTGGAAAACGCCACTTAACATGGCTAAAACTGCGGCTCCGCAATGTAACAATGAAGACTTTGAAGCATCTGCAGCAGGTCCAATTACTACAAACAATCAGATCACGGGTTGGTTGATCGAGAGTGGAATAAACCAATTTCCAAACAACTCCTGTAATCTTGGAGGCTGTTGCCCTAGTACAACACAGAATTCAGAGTTGATCTCTGCTCCTGTAACAGGTTATATTGATCCTGTTGTTGGTGCTCAATACCCACTTTATTCGGTATTTGGTACATCAAACAATAATGGTATCGGTGTTAACCCGCAATTAGGTTTACCTGCGATGTATGGAACAAACTTCATCCGTTTAAATGATGCGATTACAGGTGATTATAGTATGGAGAAATTAACTAAATCATTCTTAGTTACTCCAAGCAATGCTTTATTCCAATTTGCATTCATCTCGGTATTTTATCCCGGTCACGGTTGTTGTGATGCAGGTGCATTCCAAATTAAGTTAACTAACTTAACTACCAACTCGGTATTAACTTGTCCTGCGTTCTCGGTATCAGCACCAAGTTCACAGTGTACAGGTACAACTCCGGTTCAATATTATATCGGCGGTACAAACAATCCTAATACACCTTCTAACTTTAGCCCTATCTACAATAAGTGGAAACTACAAACATTAGATCTTACATCTTACATCACTCAAAACATTCAGATCGAGATCATCGCTTCTGATTGTACAGCGGGTGGTCACTACGGTTATGTATATTTTGATGCACAATGTAGCCCAATGGTAATTATTGGGAACAATAGCAATTACCCTGCAGGAACACCAAGTATCACATTACCAACTTGCGGTGCGAATGGTGCAACTATTACTTTACCAAATGGTCTAGGTCCATATTCATGGAATGGTCCGGGTGTACCGGGTGGCTATACAGTTCCATCATACACCAACCAAACTTATATCACCCCGATCTCGGGAACATTGAACGCTATCATGAATCCTCCGGGAGCATGTGCGCCAATTATTCGTTTGATCACAGTGAGTATCACTCCTGCACCAAATTTAAATCTTACACCGATGCAGCCAACGTGTTCTAATACGGTGGCTAGTTTAACGGGAACACTCACGGTTGGGGCCACGCCAATGACGGTGATACATGCCGGACCAACAGGAACAGTACCAACTAACGTCACGGGAAATAGCTTTACGTCCCCCGGGGGAACGGTCACGACCTTGGCACCTGGTATTCATACCATAAGTATCATTGATGGTATAGGTTGTAACATTACAAAAACAATACAAATAAATCCACCATTAGCTTTACCAAACTTTAGTGTTGGATCACCTGGTGCAGATTATACATTAACCTGTTTGAATACACCAATCACAATGACCACAAGTAATCCCGGATTAACGTATATGTGGACAAGTCCAAGTGGAACGGCTAGTGGAAACTTTGTGAACGTAGCAGTGCCGGGTAACTGGCAAGTAGTAGGTGTAAATCCTGTATCAGGATGTAGCATCTCGGTTAACTTTACTATCTCACAAAACTTAACTTCACCAACTATTGTAGTTACACCAACTATCAATAACATTACATGTGCAGGTGGATCAGGATGTTTTACTGTAACAAGTAACTTAGGTCCTAACGTTACAACAAACTGGTTCCAAGTATCAGGATCAAATACAGTTTATGTTGGTATCCCACAAGGAACGATCAATACATTCTGCGCAGGATCACCTGGTGTATATTGGGCAGAATCGGTTAACAACTTAACCGGTTGCAAATCTACTAAGAGTGTACAAGTAACAGCTTCAGTTGGAGTACCGGTATTTACGGTAACAAGCCCAACCAACTTTACCATAGGTTGCGCCAGTACAAGTATCACCAGTATGCAAGTAACAACGGTAATTACCTCACCAATAGCAAATGCTCCGTGTCAGTATACTTTTGTTCCACCTGCTACAACGGGAACACCAACAACCTTTACTGTAAACCCTAACCAAAACGGTATCACCGTTCCGGGCACATGGGTAGTGTATGTAAAAGACTTAACTAATAACTGTATCTCAAGTCAATCAATTAGTATCATACAAAATACTATTGCACCAAATGTTGACTTCATACAGCCATTAAGTTTATTAACGTGTAGAGATGCAAGTATGGTATTGCAAGGTATCAGCAGTAACAGTAATACAACTATTACTTGGACCGTACCGGCCATTCCATCTAACTCGGTAAATCCAACACCGAATCACACGGTAACGATCAACCCTGCGGTAACGAGTTCTTCAGCCAACTTAACTTCTATTGGAACATTTACGGTAGGCGCAGTGGATATCAATAATCAATGTCGTTCAACAAAAACAGTACAGATCATCCAAGACATAAGATTACCTAAGTTCACTATTACAGCGTTAACTAACTCGGTGATCAATTGTATCAATATGGACGTGGTAATAGTACCGGTAGTTACACCAACCTTAGCAGTGGCTTTAGTACCAACATATGTATGGTATCCACCGGTAGGCGGCGGAGTAGCAGGTACACAGTTCAATACTACAGCAGCAGGTACGCATACAGCAATTTCAACTTCGGTTGTAAATGGTTGTACATACTCGGCAGTGTATTCAGTAGCGAGCGATCTTACACCTCCTGCAGTTGATTTCACTCCTGTGTATACGTTGGATTGTGGTACAAACCAAGCAACATTAGTAGTGGTTGTATCACCTACAGCAAACTTAAAATACTATTGGGATATATTCCCTGCAGGTGTGTTCATCACTGATAGAACCAAATCGATAATTCAAGGAACTCAACCTGGTGAGTACGGTGTAACAGTAACAAATACGTTGAACGGTTGTAAAACAACAGGTGTTTACGAAGTAGTTCAAGGCGCTTTAAATACTGATTTCATCCCAAGTACACAATCAGGATATTCACCATTGTTTGTGAGCTTCAATAATACAAGTTCATCATCAGCGGGTACAGGAAGTATGATAGGAACTTGGAGTTATGGAAATGGAGGAGTATTAACCAATACCTATAATGCAAGTGGTACATCGAGTATCATACCAAATACTACTTATACTGCAGCAGGAACTTACAGTGTGTTATTAAATGTAACAAAAGGAACCTGTAAAGGAACCAAGATCAAGATCATCACTGTAGAGGTACCAAGTAAGCTGGAAGTACCAAACGTGTTCACACCAAATGGTGATAAAGTAAATGATGTGTTCCGTTTGATCGCAGCAAGTTTAAATGAGATCAATGCATCTATCTTTGATCGTTGGGGAAATAAAGTATACGAAGTTGAAAGCGGAACCGGAAATATTGGATGGGATGGTAAGAACATGTTCGGTAAGGAATGTCCTTCAGGAACATACTTCTATATGATCAAAGCCACCGGTAAAGATGGTCAAGAATACGACCTAAAAGGTAACGTTACATTGTTCAGATAATAATTTCCTTTTCATAATTAAAGTCCCTATCTTAGATGGTAGGGACTTTTTTTTTAAGAGAAAATTCGGTTCTTACCTTGAGAGAACAACAAATTCTAAATAATTCATAATGAAAAAAATACTAATGATCGCTTGTTGTTTAGTTGTAAGCATAAGTAGTGCGCAACAAGACATCTATCAAAAAGTTAGCGCGTTTTTAAAACAAAATGATCCAACGCTTATCACACAAAGCAAATTGATGGTTATCAATTTTGTTTCTCCTGATCTAAAGGAGGATAAGAACGATCATAGCACACTTGATAAAACAGCCAAGGTATATGGGAACGCAAAACTAAAAGGCGGTAAAAAAGGTGTTATATGTATTGCAGTGGTTGAAGATGCTCAAGCTGAGATAGCATTAAACAAACAAGGCTATAAGAATTTGCTTGTCATCAATAGATCGCAGATCGACAACGTAGATACAAAGGGAATTGATAATATCACGTTCAACTCTAACGGAGAAGTAGTGTTCAAGAATCTGGAACAGGGAAAGATCTACGATGCCATAAATCAACTAATAACCAGATAATAATTTTACAAAATGAAAAAAGTATTATTCAGCATTTTTATATTAGTCGCATTTATTAGTAGTAAAGCGCAAAATGATGATTGCATCGACGCCATTCCATTATGTACAAATCCAAATTTTACATTTAACGCGAATTCTGGTCCGGGCAATGTGATCGATTTTTCAACGTCTTCTACTGTAAGTAATCCGCAAACAAATCCAAATCCTCCAAACATGGGCTGTTTATTATCGGGCGAATTAAAACCTCAATGGTTGATCTTAACGGTTGGTAATGCAGGAAGTTTAGAATTTGTATTTGGTGCAAGTGCAAGTGCAAATCCACAAGCAGGTTTTTATGATTGGGCTATGTGGCCTTATACACCTTCTTCATGTGCTCAAATTTTCAATAATACCTTAGCGCCTATCCGTTGTAATTGGAATGCCACATCAACCGGAGGAACAGGTATGGCATCAGCGGCAAATATTCCTACGGGAGGAAACCCCGGTAATTACGAAGCGCCATTAGCAGTTAATGCTTGTCAGCAATTCGTTATTTGTATCTCAAACTTTAGTGGCGTAAATACCTTAGTAAGTTTTCAGAGCATTGGAACTGCAAGTTTATCGTGTAATCCAAATTGTAATCCTAGTTATTTTGTTTGTCCGGGTTCAACAATTGCTGTTACACCGGTTAA
Source organism: Sphingobacteriaceae bacterium (assembly GCA_023251775.1). Lineage (GTDB taxonomy): Bacteria > Bacteroidota > Bacteroidia > B-17B0 > Aurantibacillaceae > Aurantibacillus. The sequence continues at coordinate 25,581 of JAHEYC010000021.1, forward strand.
TTTCGCGAATCTCACAAATCCTACTTTTTCGTTGATCCCCGGACCATTGGTTAATACCACCGGAACTTTTGTTTTAACTCCAAGCGTTACTACACAGTATACAACTTATATCACAGGAACAAATTCATCTAACGCAGTGCAAACCATCAGCGCTACTTTAAATGTTACAGTATATCCAAAACCATACACAAATCCGGTTGTGATGAATGCATCGTGTGGTAATATTGTAACTAATAGCGTTAATTTAAATGTCACATTTAATCCGTCAGGAAGTCCGAATTATACTACTACCTGGAGTCCGATGCCGAGTACGGTCACAACGGTCAATAGTGGAACGGCCGCCGGGCTCACGCCTGGGGTCAATAATGTTACTATAACAACGGCCAATGGTTGCACAAATGTGGCAACCTTTACGGTGGCGCCAATTCCGCAACCTGCCAGTTTTACCATTGTAAATCCAAGTAATGATTATACAATTACCTGTTTGAATACAAATGTACTTTTAACTGCAAGTGTTACCAATGGTGTACCATTAACTTATATTTGGTTCCCAAGTTGTACGGGTACATTAAGTGGTGCAAGTATGAATTTTACGCAAGCCTGCACAGGGCAAGTTGTTGGAACAAGTTCAACAGGATGTCAATTCGTGCAAACATTTACTGTGTATCAAAACTTCACTTCACCAACAATTGCAATTACACCAACAGTTCAAAACATAACGTGTGCAGGTGGTAGCGGATGTTTTACTCTTACGAGTAATTTAGGACCTAACGTCACAACCAATTGGTTCCAAGTCTCGGGTTCAAATACGGTTTATGTTGGTGCAGCGCAAGGCACAATAAATATTTTCTGTGCAGGATCACCGGGAGCCTATTGGGGAGAATCGGTAAATAATTTAACGGGTTGCAGGTCTACCAAATCTGTTCAGGTTACTGCATCGGTTGGTGTGCCAATATTTACGATCACTAGTCCAACTAATTTTACAATTGGTTGCGCGAGTAAAAGCATCACGAGTATGCAAGTAACAACGGTGATAACATCACCTGTGCCAAACGTTCCTGTAAATTATACCTTCATGATACCGCCGGTAACGTCAACGCCAACTACATTCACTACCAATCCTAATCTCAATAATATTGTTGTGCCGGGGACTTATGTTGTGTATATAAAAGATCTAACCAATAATTGCATCTCTTCTCAATCTATTAGCATCTTACAAAATACAATTGCACCGAATATTGATTTCATACAACCGCTAAGTATTTTAAGTTGCAGGGATCCGAGTATGGTATTGAATGGAATAAGCAGTAATCCAAATACGCAAATTAGTTGGACAGTTCCTGCTATTCCGTCAAATTCGGTTAATCCTACACCAAATAATACGGTGATGATAAATCCTGCGGTAACTAATTCATCCAATAATATCACTGCGGTTGGAATTTATACCGTTGGTGCGGTTGACCAAAATAATATGTGTAGTTCAAGTAAAACAGTACAAATTCTTCAAGATATTCGTTTACCAAAATTCACCATCAGTGCCCTTACAAATTCGGTGATCACGTGTAAAAATCCGGATGTTGTTATTGTTCCAATTGTAAGCCCAACATTGGCAGTTGCCTTAGTTCCAACGTATGTTTGGTATCCGCCGTTTGGTGGAGGAGTTGCCGGTACTCAATTCAATTCAACTGCTGCAGGCACTCATACATCCATTTCAACTTCGGTTGTAAATGGTTGTACAACTTCAGCAACATATGCTGTAGCTATAGACGTTACGCCGCCTGCTATCAGCGCTGCAAATCCGTTCACTTTAGATTGTAATGTAAATCCAACAGTGAGTTTAATGCCAACTATTACAGGAACTGTTACAGGATTTACGTATTCGTGGACCGTTCCGCCTGGTGCGCTTACGTCTAACTTAACATCTTCTTTATTAACCACAAATACGACCGGTTTATATCGTGTGCTTGTAACAAATTCTGTAAATGGTTGCGCTTCGCAAGAATCATATTCGGTAGTTAATGGTGCATTAACTGCTAATTTTGTTCCAAGTACGTCAAATGGATTTGCACCTCTTTCAGTATTTTTTACAAATACCAGCGCAACTAGTACAGGAGCAACAAGTATCATTTGTATTTGGAGTTATGGAAATGGCGTAGCATCACCAACTATTTTAAATACCATAAGTCCGTCAACAACGTATACCGCCGCCGGAACATATAGTGTTGTATTGATCGCCAGAAAAGGTTCATGTATTGATAGCTCTATTCATGTGATCAGAGTTGAGATCCCAAGTAAGATGCAAGTACCAAATGTATTCACTCCTAATAATGATAAGGTTAATGATGTGTTCCGCTTGATAGCATCAAGTCTTAAGGAGATAAATGTGACCATATTTGATCGTTGGGGTAATAAAGTATATGAGCTCACCAGTGATACAGGTAATTTTGGATGGGATGGTAAGAATCAATATGGTAAGGAGTGTGCGGCCGGGACCTATTTTTACATCATTAAGGCTACAGGAAATGACGGGACCGAATTTGATCAAAAAGGCAACGTAAGTTTATTTAGATAAATACCCAAAAAAACCCGCTAAAACCAAGGCGGGTTTTTTGTTTTAACACAGTTTGGTTCGGTTTTTGTCTTATCTTTGTTATACCTATCATATGAAAAAAATACTATCAATTTTAACGCTATGTTTTGTGTTTGTTATCGCAACAAATGCACAAACAAGTTGTGCCACTGCACTACCATTTTGTGCAGGTGGAACATCAGGAGGAACTTTTCCTGCAACAGTAAATGGCCCTACTGCCGAAAACGGCCCAAACTACGGATGCTTAGGCACACAACCAAATCCGGCTTGGTATTATTTACAAATAAGCACCTCGGGTAATCTTGATATTTTAATTCAGGGTACTGCCAACCAAGATGTGGATTTTATTTGCTGGGGACCTTTTGCCAGCTTAGCAGGTTGTTGTAATTCATTAACTGCAGCAAACATTGTTGATTGTAGCTATTCTTCCAGTCCAACCGAAACATGTCAAATAGTTGGCGCGATCGCCGGGCAATTTTATATGGTACTTATTACAAATTTCTCCAACGTTCAACAAGATATTTTATTTACACAAATTGCCGGAACAGGTTCTACAAATTGTGGTATCGTTTCAACCAGCACCATGATATGTGCAGGAAGTGTTGCAACACTTTCCATTACCAATAATTCAAATCTTGCGAATCCAACGTTCTCTATGAATCCCGGTGCTATTGTATCAGCTGTACCATTTTTTACGGTCGCGCCAAGTGTCACTACAACTTATACCTTGTATGTGAGTGGAACCAATACCATCAACAGTACTCAAGTTACACAAACTGCTGTGGCAACTGTAACTATTTTACCTAAACCCGTCATTAATCCATTGGTGATGAATAGCACATGTGCCAGCGCGAGTAATTCCGTCAATTTAAATATCACATTTATGCCAAGTGGAAGTCCAAACTATACGGTCACGTGGGCTCCCCCTCCAAGTAATTTTACACCGGTAAATAGTGGTACGGCATCAGGGCTTACTCCGGGCACGCAAAATGTAACTGTTACAACAGGAAGTTGTAGTACAGTAAAAAGTTTTACGGTTGGGCCAATTCAAATTCCGGCATCGTTCACGGTATTTAATGCATCAAACGATTATACGGTAACGTGTATCAATCCAAATGTTATTTTAACTACAAGTATCACCAACGGAAATCCTTTAACGTATGTGTGGTTCCCAAGTTGTTCAGGAACTGTTGCAGGTACAAGCATGAGTTTTACACAACCGTGTACAGGACAAGTAGTAGGAACGAGTGCCACGGGATGTACCATGACACGAACTTTCCAGGTGTTCTCAAACTTTACTTCACCAACAGTTGTCATATCTCCAACGGTTGTATCCATCACGTGTATTCCGGGTAGTGGTTGTTTTACACTTACAAGTAATTTAGGACCAAACGTAACAACACAATGGTATCAAGTTGCCGGAACAAATAGTGTACCTATTGGTCCTGCCCAAGGAACCATAAATATTTTATGTCCCGGTAATCCCGGCGATTACGTTGGTTGTTCAACAAACAATTTAACCGGTTGTGTTTCTTGTAAATCAGTTCAAGTAACCGCATCGGTTGGTGTACCTGCTTTCACTGTAACGAGTTCTACTAATTTCACCATTGGTTGTGGAACCACAAGTATTACTACCATTCAGGTAAGTACGGTTGTAACATCGCCTGTTCCCAATACGCCGGTAAATTATGCGTATGTTCCGCCACCAGCAACAGCAACACCGGTATACACAACTAATCCTAATTTAAATAATATCACTATACCGGGAACTTACGTGGTTTATATAAAAGATCTTACCAATAACTGCGTCTCTTCTCAGTCGGTGAGTATCATACAAAACACCATTGCACCAAATGTTGACTTCATACAACCTTTAAGTTTATTAACGTGTAGAGAGCCAAGCATGGTATTGAACGGAATAAGCAGTAATTTAAATACAACTATTACTTGGACAGTTCCTGCGATCCCATCTAATTCGGTTAACCCAACTCCAAATACAACGGTAACAATTGATCCTGCGGTCACAAACTCGAGTAATAATATTACCGCAGTTGGAATTTATACGGTTGGGGCAGTTGATAATAATAATCAATGTCGATCAACAAAAACAGTACAAATTCTACAAGATATTCGTTTACCAAAATTCACTATTAGCGCACTTACAAATTCGGTGATCACGTGTAAAAATCCGGATGTAGTTATTGTACCAATTGTAACGCCGTCGTTGGCAGTTGCTTTGGTGCCAACGTATGTTTGGTTTCCACCGGTTGGACCGGGAGTTCCAGGAACGCAATTCAATTCAACTGCGGCTGGAACACATACTTCTATTTCAACGTCGGTTGTGAATGGTTGTACATATTCAGCAGTTTACGCTGTAGCCATTGATGTTACGCCGCCTGCTATCAGTGCAACAATTCCATTTACATTAGATTGTTCAAGTAATCCTACTGTTTTAATAACGCCTGTGATAACTCCAACGTCTGGTGCATACACATATACATGGACAGCTCCTGCAGGCGTATTGATATCTAATCCTTCAGGAAAGAATTTATTGGCGAATCTAACGGGTTTATATAAACTCGCTCTTACAAATACAATTAACGGTTGCAGTTCATCTGAATCGTACTCGGTAGTTAACGGTGTCTTAGTTGCTAATTTTGTTGCTAATCCTTCAAACGGATTTGCGCCACTTTCAGTATTCTTTACAAATACAAGTGCAACGAGTACCGGTGCCACTAGTATCATCTGTGTTTGGAGTTTTGGAAATGGAGTTTCATCAACTACAGTTTTAAATACGGTTTCACCTGCAACAACATATACCGCTGCCGGAACCTACAGTGTTGTATTGATCGCCCGAAAAGGCACCTGTGTTGATAGTTCAATTCAGATCATCAATGTAGAGATCCCAAGTAAGATGCAAATACCAAACGTGTTCACGCCTAATAATGATAAAGTAAACGATGTGTTCCGTTTGATCGCTTCTAACTTAAAAGAAGTAACTGCTATCATTTATGATCGTTGGGGAAATAAGGTTTACGAAGTAACCAGCGAAACAGGGAACTTCGCCTGGGATGGTAAAAATCAGTACGGCAAAGAATGCGCTGAGGGAACATATTTCTACATTATTAAAGCCATAGGAAAAGATGGTCAGGAATATGATCAAAAGGGTAACGTAAGTCTGTTCAGGTAAGGCTTTTAAGATATTCTATTAAAAAGCCCGGTCTTAAAAAGATCGGGCTTTTTGTTTATAATTTGTTGGGGTTTATCCAAGGGAATTCCTGTAAATTAGATGTCCTGTATGGCGAAAAGTGTAGAGAAAGAAACCCCCTTAATGAAGCAGTATAACAGCATCAAGGCAAAATACCCTGATGCTATTTTGCTATTTAGGGTTGGAGATTTTTACGAAACATTTGGCGAGGATGCTATCAAAGCAGCTAAGATCTTAGGCATTGTTCAAACCAAACGTGCTAATGGTTCAGCGTCATTTATCGAACTCGCGGGTTTTCCTTATCATTCGTTAGATACCTATTTACCAAAATTAGTTCGCGCCGGTTATCGTGTTGCTATTTGCGATCAGTTGGAAGATCCAAAAACGGTAAAAGGAATTGTGAAACGTGGCATTACTGAGCTGGTAACGCCGGGCGTAAGTTTCAATGATAAGATATTAGATCATCAACAAAATAATTTTTTAGCAGCGATACATTTTGAAAATGATAAGGCCGGTGTTTCTTTTTTAGATGTTTCTACAGGTTTATTTTTAATTGCTGAAGGAAGTTCAACCTATGTAGAAAAACTCATTCAAAATTTTAAGCCTAACGAAGTTCTATTTGAAAAAAATAAACGTCATGAATTAAATGATCTGTTAGGAGATAAATTCTATTCGTTTGGCCTTGATGATTGGGCCTTTAAATATGATTTTGGTTTTGATTCGCTCATTAAACAATTTGAAACCACATCGCTCAAAGGATTTGGTATTGAAGGTATGAATACCGCCATTGCAAGTTGCGGTGCATTATTACATTATTTGAATGAAACAAAACACGATCGCTTAAAACACATTACACAAGTAAGCCGTATTGATGAGGATGAATATGTGTGGATGGATAAATTCACCATTCGTAATTTAGAGATCTACGCTTCTAATCATGAGAACGGAAAATGTTTAGTGGATGTGATCGATGAAACGCATACACCAATGGGTTCGCGTTTATTGAAACGTTGGTTGGCTTTACCATTAAAAAATACTGCAGCGATAAATGAGCGCTTAGATGTGGTGGATTATTTTGTAAAGAACGATCTGGAACGCTTAGAGTTGATAGGCTTACTAAAAGATATTGGCGATCTGGAACGCCTTATCTCAAAAGTAGCCGTTGGAAAAGCAAATCCGCGTGAATTATTTCATATCAAACGTTCGTTGCAAATTGTGGCCGATATAAAACAGCGCACGCAAGGTTTAGAGAATACATCACTAAAAAAAATAAGCGAGCAATTAAATCCTTGTTTATTGGCGTTCGAAAAATTAGCCAAGGAACTAAATGAAGAAGCTCCTGTAAATATCTTAAAAGGAAATGTGATCAACCCCGGAATAAATGCAGAGTTGGATGAATTACGTGGTTTATCTTACAGCGGAAAAGATCATTTACTAAAGATCCAACAGCGCGAAATAGAGAATACGGGAATTAGCTCGTTGAAAGTGGCGTATAATAATGTGTTTGGGTATTATTTAGAAGTGACCAATGTTCACAAAGATAAAGTTCCAACAGATTGGATGCGTAAACAAACACTCACCAATGCCGAGCGCTATATAACTCCCGAATTAAAAGAATACGAAGAAAAAATATTAGGTGCTGAAGAAAAGATCGCGCGGTTAGAACAACAATTATATGAAGAGTTAATTCGTTTTGTGGCCGATTATATTGAACCCATTCAACTCAACTCAAATTTATTGGCGCGTTTGGATGTACTCATTGGTTTTTCGGAATTGGCCTATCAAAATTCGTATGTGCGCGCCAATGTAAATGATGGTCATGCCATTAATATTACGGATGGCCGCCACCCGGTTATTGAAAAGCAATTGCCATTAGGAACAGATTACGTAAGCAATTCGGTTTATTTGGATAACGAAACGCAACAAGTGATGATGATCACCGGTCCTAATATGAGTGGTAAATCGGCATTGCTTCGTCAAACCGCATTAATAACATTAATGGCGCAGATCGGAAGTTTTGTACCTGCAAAAGCAGCCGAGCTTGGCATCGTTGATAAGATCTTCACGCGCGTTGGTGCTACAGATAATATTTCTTCAGGAGAATCTACATTTATGGTAGAGATGAACGAGACCGCCAGCATTTTAAATAATTTAAGCGATCGCAGTTTGGTATTGCTGGATGAGATAGGAAGAGGAACAAGTACCTATGATGGAATTTCAATTGCCTGGAGTATTGCCGAGTTCATCCACAACCAACCGAGCAATAGAGCAAAAACATTATTTGCCACGCATTATCACGAGCTCAACGAGATGACCAATTATTTTCCTCGCATCAAAAATTTTAATGTGAGTGTTCAGGAATTAAATAACAAGATCATTTTCTTACGCAAATTAAAAGAGGGTGGAAGCGAACATAGTTTTGGAATTCATGTGGCAAAAATGGCAGGTATGCCGCGCATTGTGATCGAGCGGGCAAATGTGATCCTTCAAAAATTGGAAAAGGAACATGAGATGGAATTAGAACTGGCGAATGCGAACGGCGTATTGGATGGAGGAATGAAAAAGGCGCCATTACCTAAAGGAACAAAGAACAATGCGGTTTTGCGCGATGAGGAAGTGCAATTAAGTTTTTTCCAATTGAATGATCCCGTACTTCAAAAAATTAAGGAAGATATTTTAAATATGGATATCAATACCTTAACACCGGTTGAGGCCTTGATGAAACTCAACGAGATCAAAAAGACATTAGGCATGTAATTGCTTATGAAAAAAATGAGCAAACATCTTTTTTTATTTTTGATCATTTCGTTCTCACTTTCAGCTCAGGATAGTATCCCAAAAAATAAACTCGAACTTGCATTCAATGCTTATACAGGATATTTGGTTCCCGCTTATCCCGGCTCACCAAAGAGTAATTATTCATTCTTGAGTTCAATTGGATTTCAGTGGCAAACTATGGGGAAAGATGAGTGGCAGCAATTGTATCGGTTTCCTAAATACGGTTTTGAAATATTTTACAGCACGTTCAATAATCCTGCAGAGTTAGGACATAATATCGGCATTGTTCCTTCCTTAGAATGGCACGCAAAAAAACCAAGCAAGAATTGGCGTTTTAAATTTGGTTTGGGAGTTTCTTATTTTAATAAACCTTTTGATCTTGTTTCAAATCCGAATAATTTTTACATAGGGAGAAATTTTACAAATATGAGTATCACAAGTATCTTTTGGACAAAGAGATTGAATAAGGATCTTGCCCTAACTTACGGTATTTCTTCAACTCATTGTTCCGACGGACATACAGCCTTGCCTAATGCGGGAATGAATATTTTTTGCGCACATGTTGGTTTGCGTTTTGAAAAGCAAAGAGAGTTCAGAAAAGTGGAAATACCTGTTCAAAATTTAAGAAATACGTTTGTAGTAAAAGCAGGAATTGGTTTTCATGAATTTGGCTCTACCACAAAAGCAATTGGCGGACCGGAATATCCAAGTTATCATTTGTCGGGTTGGTACTCTAAACCATTTAAAAACATTCATCTCTTTCAGGTAGGAATGACATTAGCGTATTACACTAGTTTTTATGATTATATAAAAAATCAGGAAGTATATTCAACTGATCAGCAATTGAGGTCGAGTACAGGAATTGTTTTTGCGGGACATGAATTTATTTTTGGAAAATTTGGTTTTGTTTCTCAGCTGGGCATTTATTTTTACAATCCGTTTTTTATCAAGCAAAAAAAGATAGAAGGCTCATGGAGTAGTTTTGGCCAAAAGTTAGAAGCAATAAATACAAATCGCATCGGTGTGATGTATTATCCTTTCAAAAAAAGGAATGCGCTTAATAATATCAGTAAACAATTAAGCATTGGGGCATTTATTAAAGCTAATGTTGGTCAGGCTGATCTTTTTGAATATTCTATTGGGTATTCGTTTTAACCGGAATAGCTCTTCGCAGCTCCGCTGCTTACATTTTTTTAGCCACGAATTTCACTAATTAACACGAATCTGTGTTTATATAAATTGCACCAATCTATGTGTAAACCAGATTTGATCTATAAACACAGTTTAGTGAAATATAGTTGCCCTTTACACCCAGATTAGTGAAAATTCGTGTAATTGGTGGCAAGATAGCTCAAGGCATTGTGGGCTATTTATTTTGTGATCCGAAATAATTTCCCGTTCGAACTACTCATCACCATTTTCCCTGTTTTATCTTGTACAACCGAAAGCAGATCGGCTTTTGTGATCGAGGAATATTCTTTGAATGTTTGTCCGTCTTCACTGCTTATCACCAAACCTTCGCTTCCAACGGCCCAGCCTTTGTTGGCATCAACAAAACAAATACTATTGAAATGAATTCTTTTCTTGGTTGTTTTATTTGGTTTTAAAAGTGTCTTCCAACTGCTGCCACCATCATCTGTTTTGTAAATTCCGCCATCATATCCACATGTAAAACCAATTTGCGAATTCACCGTTGAGGAAGATGTAAAAAAATCTCCCGAAAATTCCATCGGTGAATAGTTATAACCATGATCTTGCGTGCGGTAAGAATTTCCGTATCCCGCCAAAACAAAATTCTCATGTGTAAAATTCAAACCCGTTCTAAATTCATGATCAAAATGCCAAACCCAACGCATGGTATTATTCTCGAACCAAAGTGCATTTCCGTTATGATAATTTTCTCCGCCTACCATCATCAATAAATTATAATTCCCAAAAATGCAACGTAATGGTGTGTGATTAAAATATTGCAGACCTATAGTTGCAAAACTTACTTCGGTCCAGCTATTTCCATTGTTAGCACTTCGCAAAACCAATAGATCATCACCGCAACAATACGCAATGGTATCATTCACAAAATTGATATCGTACAAACATTTTCCTTGAGTATTTATAATGAGCTGCCAGGTCTTACCTGCATCTTTGGTTCTGTAAATAAAACCATTCTCATTTTTTTTACCGCCGCAAATAAAACCTGTGTTTGCATCCAGCCAAGCGCTTTTATGAATGGCTTGCTGTGTAGGTGTTGTAAGCTCTTCGGGCTCTAAACTGCTTGTTTTTTTGCTCTTTTTACAGGCGCTAAAAGCAGCTGTCAAAAGCAGAGCAAATAGCCCCAAAAACCCTATGAAAAGCCTTATTTTCAACAGGTTAAATATACTTAGAGGACTCGTATTTTTTTTGGGGGGTTATCAAATTTTATTTACATTTGCACTCCCCAATGAAAGGGCTTCGGCCTGATCAATGGAAAAGCGAATTAGCTCTCCCGATAATTATCGGGATGGTAGAGCGAAACAGAGTAGTGACTTAATCACTAAAAGCGAATTAGCTCTCCCGATAATTATCGGGATGGTAGAGCGAAACAGAGTAGTGACTTAATCACTAAAAAGCGAAAGTAGCTCAGTTGGTAGAGCGTAACCTTGCCAAGGTTAAGGTCGCGGGTTCGAGACCCGTCTTTCGCTCTTAAACCCTCTCTTTAGAGAGGGTTTTTAAATAAGGACCACAACAAGCAACATGCCTCTGTGGTGGAATTGGTAGACACGCAGGACTTAAAATCCTGTGGCCTTAACAGCTGTGCGGGTTCAAGTCCCGCCGGAGGTACTAAAAGGGTTCTTATTCTAAACCTCTCAGTAATGAGAGGTTTTTTTATGGAGTACAACATAGGTACAACATTTCATATTGTGGCTTTATAAAAGAGCCTCAATAAATAGAATTAACAAACCATGGCCTAATTATTGCCTAATTTATTCTCGATATTTTTCGCTATTTTTAATCATCTCATAAAATCAATACTATGAATAGATCTACACGTATGATCATTGTAACAGGAGCACTCATTTGCGCTCTTGGAATTTTATTCTCGGCCTGTAAAAAGGAAGAGATACCCGGGCCAAAAGGTGATCCCGGAACTCCTGGAATTGGTGGCAACTCCAACATTGTTTCTACAAATAGTTTTGTGATCAATAGCGCAGCATGGATATCGGATACTGTTGCTCAATGCATGAAAGTAACTCTTAGCTTCACAGCACTTACGCAAGATGTGGTAGATAAGGGCGGGGTAAAAGTGTATAAACAAGTAGGCACAGTTTGGTCGGAATTACCATTAACTACAACCGATCTTTTTACGCAATATGGTTTTGATGTAGGCAATCTGTATTTGAATTATATAAACATTGAAGGCGGAATGCCCGGAACTCCTCCCGCAACTGAAAGATATCGTTTGACCATTCTTTCGGAAGTGCAAAGAACGGCATTTCCCCAAGGGAATTCTGAAAATTATGTGGGAATTAAAAACATAAGACCAATAGTTAAGTAAAAAAACAAGATCCAAGATGATGAGTTATTCGAATATAAAAACATTTTTTTTGGTGATATCCTTTTTACTATTGGGATCTACATCTTGCAAAAAAGATGTTGCCGGTCCTAAAGGCGACGCGGGTACTCCCGGTAAAAAGGGAAACTTAAAACAATCGGAGCGATCATTTACTGTACAAGCTTCTTCATGGATAAATAACAGTGGTTTTTGGACAGCCAATGTTTACTTTCCTGAGATCACAACAGATGTATTATCAAAAGGAGAAGTTAAAGTATATATGAAAATTGGTACACAATGGTGGAGTTTACCTTACGCCGTTGGTGATATTATGATGCATCAAACATTTGAATTCGAATATCTCCATTTAGAATATTCAAAGATCCACGGTATACCGCCAAGTTCACCCGGACAAGTAACTTTTCGAGTGATGATATTACAACCCGTTTGATAGAAAGAATTTATAGCAGCTCAGCTTCCGGTGTTTTTTAGCCACGAATTTCACTAATTATCACGAATCTGTGTTTAATTAGATTTCACAAATCTAAACGCAAGCTCTATTCTATTAACACATATAGATTAGTGAAATTAAATAACACATATAGATCGGTGCAAACTCGTGAAATTCGTGGCAAAATACATCACCTCGGCGAAGCCGAGTCATTTAAAATTCTTCAATACTTATTTTCATGAAAGTGTTTTTTGATCGGAGCATTCTTTATATTTACGCTTAAAGTTTTTGCGGCCATAAAATAAAAATGGAGATCGTCGGTTACATAGCATCAATTATTATTGGCATCACTCTTGGGCTTATAGGCGGTGGTGGATCAATACTCACCGTTCCTGTTTTAGTTTATTTATTTGGTGTAGAACCAATGATGGCTACCGCATATTCGTTGTTCGTAGTTGGAACAAGTAGTTTGGTTGGAGCATTTCCAAAATACAAACAAGGCTTGATAAGTTTAAAGACAGCTATTGTTTTTGGAATTCCTTCCATTATAGGCGTATTTGCTACACGTAAATTTATTGTGCCTGCAATTCCTACGGATGTATTTCACTTGGGCGACTATGTAGTAACAAAATCAATTCTGATGATGGTATTGTTCGCCATTTTAATGGTGGCTGCATCTGTATCGATGATCCGCGAGAAAAAAAATAAAACAATTAGTACCGAAGCAGAAGAGCAAAAATTTAATTATCCCATGATCATTCTCGAAGGTTTAATTGTTGGAGTTTTAACCGGACTAGTGGGCGCAGGAGGTGGATTTTTAATTATTCCCGCTTTAGTGATGTTGAGTAAACTCCCAATGAAAATGGCGGTTGGCACTTCCTTATTAATTATTGCAGCAAAATCATTGATAGGATTCATGGGTGACATTTCAACTCACGCAGCAAAAATGGATTGGAAATTATTAATGATCGTCACAACTTTATCTATTGGCGGGATCTTTATTGGTAATGCCTTTTCTAAAAAAGTGGATGGCGATAAACTAAAAAAAGGATTTGGTTGGTTTGTATTGGTAATGGGAGTTTACATTATCGTGAATGAGTTATTTCTTAAAACAGGAAGTCATTAGAATTATTTTTTAGAACTTGTAACTAATAAAAAAGCCCTCGCGTTTGCATGGGCTTTTTTAATAAGATCTTAGACTATTGATCCAATTTTATTTTCTGACTTAATATCGCTTCACCAACTTTTAGTTTATACACATAAACTCCTGCAGATAATGACTCTAAATTAATTTGTTTTTGTCCTTGCTCAACGGTAGCATGGTAAACTTTATTTCCTAACATATCGTAAATGGTAAGATCAGAATTTTGAGTTAAGGCCTCTTTCAAATATAATGAACTTGCATAGCTGTATATTTTTGCCATACTGGTTTGACTTTGAACAATACCTGTTGAAGGAACAGTATAGTAGATCGTCACAACCGGTGTTGGATTTGGTGTTAAGCTAAACGAGTTATTTAAAAGAATAGCGGTTGACTCATTTTTATACGGATAGTGCGCCATGTAAATTGCTAATCCAAATTCGGTGGAGTTAACATCACCGGGAGTGATACTGCTTACACCCCAAGTATCGGTTGGTGTTCCATACAATTTAGTTCTTCCGCTTCCCGGACTGGTTAATGTAGAAGTACCTAAAATACCTGTAGCATGATTGGTTCCTACTTCTAAACCATTAATAAGTAATTTAATGGTTGTATCTCTAGGATTTGCTGTCCACGTTGTACCGGTAACCATTGATGAATAGGTAATGTTAGCAGTAATTCCTACAATGGTTGCGTTTACCGGAACAGAAAAACTGAAATTGCTTAGGTTCAAACCTTTTGAAAAGGCAAATAAGAAACCTTGCGGTAAATTACAATCGGCAAGGGGAGTAGTGATGGTCCAGCTATAACTGCCCACGGCTGTTGTACTATTTAATACACTTGCCGGTGATTTGGTTGTTGACAATTGTGCAACACCTTTGTAGCTGCAAAAAAGTAATGAGCTTAAAAATAAAGTAGTAAAAAGTTTTTTCATATTTTGGTTTTAAATTTCCAGCAAAATTATAGGAATTTAAGAACTGTGGTTAGTAAAAGAGTGAGTGGCTAAAACAAATGAGTGAATAGTGTTTTAGAGCAGTTCAGCTATAAAGAAGATAATTTTTATAAATGCGTTTAGTGAAAGACCACAAGTTTTTTCACCGACCTGCTGTGGCCTGATAATAATTCTAAAAAGTAGATCCCGTTTGGCAGCGTTTGAACATCAATAGAACCATGCAATTTATCAGAGAGTATCATCTTACCTTTAGTATCTAGTAATTTATAAACAACAGTTTCATTTGTGTTCTCATAACTCACAACTAATTTATCGGAGCATGGATTTGGATAGATATAAAATGAATTTAAAAGTGAGTTCTCATTAAGTCCTGCAGGATTCTCGTTGATCACACCAACAGCGTCAAGATCAAATCCGCTGCTTCCAAATGCAGTGGGAAAAGGATCATTCACGGGATTCGTATTCATATCATACGTGGCGAGCGACGGCGTAATGCTTCCAACAACATCAATGATCTTTATATGGGTTATAGCATTTACATTTAAGCCCGGCGTGTTTTTTAATTCTTCCAGATCAAATGGTGTTCCGTAATTTACTCTATATTTTCCTGCTAGATTATTTAGCTTGGTACAATCCAATGGATCAAATGCGCCAACTTGCGTTGTGAATTGTGTATTGGATGTTGCCTGAAATCGAAAAAAGTTTGTCCCATCACTACTTACTTCCACAAATGCCAATTCCAAAAAATTATCAGCAAAACCATTTTCAAAAACAGCGAAATCGTTTCCCGTTCCGTTTTTGATACTATTTGAAAATGTAAGAATAGCAATGCCTCCATCACCCAAACTTACAATAGGATTAACCCCTGCTTTTAATGTTCCGTTATCATCAATACCAACCGTAGCTGTTCCTAAAGAAGTATTTGAAGCATCTTGCCAACCGCGCGTAACGGTGCAAGTTTTTGCCCAAGCTACAAATGCGATGCTGTCTTTATGCATGGCCGATGTATTTGTAGAACCCGGTGCAGCGTGAAATTGTCCAAAGCACAATGAGTTCATCATTATGAACAAAATGATAAGTGGTGTGATCTTAGAAGGGTTATTTATAAGTTCAATGATGCAATTGCTGCATAAGCATGATTTGAATTTGCTTCTCATATAGTTTAAAATTTTGTCGGGAATAGTTAAGGATGTACAAAAACAATTCTTGATATCATTTGCTTTACAGATGAAAGGGTTAGCGCAACTTGGACAATATATGAACTGATCTTTTTTTTCCATATCACAAAATCATTTCGCGGAAGTACATTGTGCGAAACCGAAATTTTAGTTTTTTGGTATTACAACAGCAATACCTTTGACAAATATAATGAATCAAACAAAAAGTATCGGAAATAAAAAAGCCCTGACGATAACGTCAGGGCTTTTAATATTAAGAGGTCTTATTATTTAACAATGATCAGTTTCTCTTTCAAGATACCGCCATTTGTTTTAACCGAAACATTATAAGTTCCAGCAGCAAACTCAGAAGTGTTGATAGTGATCTCACTTGTTCCTGCTAATACTTCGGCAGCTTTGTTTGTGAAAACAACTTTACCTGTGATATCAGTAATTGTGATATCAGCAAATGAATTGTTATCTAATTTGATACCAACTACTGCTTGATCTTTAGCAGGGTTAGGATAAATTCCAATAGAATTATCGCTGCTATAAACTTTCACTTGAGATGGTACAGTAACTGAACTTGTGAAAGCTGAGTTAGATTGTAACACTTGGTGAGTTACAACGTCTTGTACCCAAACAACGTACTCATAATTGAAAGTACCTGTGCTTGTCCAGAAGTTAGTGCTCATTTGAGCAGGAGTTCCTGCAGCAGTACTTCCATAAGTTAACGTTTGGTTAAATGTAACCGGAATTGGAGTACCATCCACTGTGTTATACGATGTTCCTGAAGCAGGATACATTTGACGTAAAGCATGGTGGTAATCTTTTTGAGTTGTTGAAGCACCAGGATAGTTATAGTATGATTGAACTAATGCCTGATAAACTCTAATTGGAGAGTTTGATGGAATAGTAATAAATGGCGTGATAGTAGCATTAGCTGTAACAACACCTGCATTGTAAGTAATAGTTGGTGTGATGTTAGCGTATGCAGGCCATGTTTTAGCTACATTGATATTTGCTTGGTTTCCTGTACCAGGTGTACCATTGAATAATACAGTTGGAGCAGAGTTACAATTGTAATAAGTTCTTCTTGTTAGAACGTCGTTATTGTAGCTTGGATCGTTACCCGGAGCTGGCCAGTTAACTTGATATTTCACAGCATTTAAATTACTACCCGGAAGGTTAGCATTGTTGCTTTGTAAGATAGGATCCCACACTGCGTTCAAATTTTGACAAGGAACACAAGTAGAAGATGTAAATTCTTCAACTAAAGCATTGATAGTAACAGATTGTGAAGCAACGTATACATATTGTGATGCTGTATCGTTTGCTGCAACTGCTTGCGCACCTCCGTTAATAGCACTAACCCAAACTTTGATGTTGTTTGTACCTAAAGTTAAATTAGCAGGAGTTGTGAAAGAGAAATTTTGAGTTCCATAATAAGGAACAGATGGTGCAAACGTAATAGTTTGTGATACCGGAGCTCCGTTATTTACATTATAGTTCATAACTGCTGTAGTAGCTGTTCCATAACCTAATTGCTTGAAAGTTGCACTAACGGTTTGGTTACCTGCACCTACCATGTAACGAGTTAAATTGTTCACAGTTAAAATGCTTCCGTCGTGTTGATTTGCCGGAACTAGAACAGCGAAATTATCATAAGCAATTTGCCATCTGTCATTTCCGATATCGCGAATAGCTAAATATACATTTTGACCAGCATATGCATTTAAACTTACACCACGTGTTGTGAAACCTGCAGTAGCTGCATCACCCGGATTGTAGATCTCACCAGCAATGGTGAATAATGCCGGATTAGCAAGGAAGTTCGCTGCAGTTGTACCTGTATTAGAGATCCTCACCTCATAAAATCCTGTAGCGGTTGGATCAAACGAAGTTGCATCCCAATTGAAAACTGCATTTGCAGGAACGGTGAATTGAGGTGAAATAACGTAATCATTTGATGTACCAGCCGGGTTGTATCTTGAAGTAGTTACAAGTACATTTTGGTGACTGGCGTGCAATGCAAACGCAGTAGTTACGTTACGAGTAACACCGGCATTTGTACCAAAGTTATAAGCTGATATTGATGCATTAGGAGTTAATCCATCAACGTTGTTTTGGAACCAACCCACTGGAATAAGTGAACCGGTTGCCGCATTGAAATTCTCTGACCAGACTTGAGCTGAGGCTACACCTGATGCTAAGAATGCGATAGCGAGTAGTTGTTTTTTCATTTGTTTTTGTTTTTTGGTTTATTTTTTGTGACTGTTATTTATTTTGTTATTGTTAATTTTCTTGTAAGAGTTGAAGAGCCATTTGTGATCTTCACCACATAGATCCCTGTTCCAAGATTCTCGCTGTCAATAGCGATAGTATTCTTGCCTTTTTCTAAACTGATCTCTTTAGTTGAAACAACCGAACCTAAGCAATTATAAACTTGTAATTTTGTTCCGCTTAATTCCTTTGTAGCGTTCACATCAATAAAAGATCTTGATGAACTTGGATTTGGATAGATATTTGAGATACTAGTAAGATCACTAGAATT
>JAHEYC010000022.1 GCA_023251775.1 Sphingobacteriaceae bacterium
AAACAGGAGATATTGATTACAAACAAGATTTTTTTGGCAAAGCCGTTAACTTAACCGTCTCCGGACAATTAGAAGGAGAACTTGCAGCGATGGCCTTTGGAGATATTTATACATTTGGTCCAACCTTTAGAGCAGAGAATTCAAATACAACTCGTCACTTAGCAGAATTTTGGATGATAGAACCTGAGATGGCTTTTTATGATCTCACTGATAATGCTAATCTGGCCGAAGAACTTTTGAAATATGTTATTGCTTATGCGATCGAAAAATGCGGCGATGATATTGAATTCTTATCGCAACGCTTATTGGAAGAAGAAAAACAAAAACCTCAACTCGAACGCAGTGAAATGAATTTGGTTGAGAAGTTGAAATTTTGTTTGGATAATACGTTTGAACGTGTAACATATACAGAAGCAATTGCTATTTTACGAGAGTGTAATCACAACAAGAAAAAGAAATTCCAATATTTGATAAATGAGTGGGGCGTTGATCTTCAAAGCGAGCACGAACGTTATTTGGTAGAAAAACATTTTAAGAAACCCGTGATCTTAACCGATTATCCCAAGAACATCAAAGCATTTTACATGCGTCAGAATGATGATGGAAAAACGGTAAGAGCTATGGACATCTTATTTCCCGGCATTGGCGAAATTGTTGGAGGATCTCAACGTGAAGAACGTTTAGACAAACTCGAAACGCGCATGAAGGAAATGAATATGCCGGTGAAAGAATTAGATTGGTATTTAGATACACGAAGATTCGGTGCTTGTGAACACGCCGGATTTGGATTAGGATTTGAACGCTTAGTTCTATTTGTAACAGGCATGACGAACATTCGTGATGTTATCCCTTTCCCGCGCACGCCGAAGAATTGTGAGTTTTAATTTACGCAGCTCCGCTGCTTTAAAAAAATAAGCCACGAATTACACGAATTTCACTAATCTAAATTTGTTAAACACAGTTTAGTGTAATGCACTTGTTTGGCACAAAATACGCTTAGATTAGTGCAAATTAGTGTAATTCGTGGCTTAAAAACGGATACCGATAAGGCTAACGTCATCTACCTGTTCTAAATGTTTTTTCCATTCGTCGAATGCTGCATTCAAAATATTCTTTTGATCTAAAAGCGCATTAGTGTGAATTGACAAAAGCAAATTACTTAGATTTTTCACTTTGAATTTTTTTCCGGCCTCTCCGCCAAATTGATCGGCGTATCCGTCAGAGAATAAATAGACCATCATTCCAGTTTCAACATCTACCTCATTTAAATTAAATTCTATCTCATCGCTTGCTTGTGATCCGCCGATAGAACGTTTATCGGGTTTTAGTTCTGTGAGAATTCCTTCCTTCACAATATAAACAGGACGATTTGCCGAAGCGATGAATATTTTCTTTTTATGTAAAAGAAGAATAGCTGCATCCATTCCATCATGCGATTGCACGCCGCCGGTTTGACGCAACGTACTTCGCACTTCTTTATGTAATTCGCTTAAGATCTTATTTGGTTCTTTTGTTCCACGCTCAAGTATTATCTGTTTCAATAAATTACTTCCAACCATACTCATCAAAGCGCCCGGCACACCATGGCCTGTGCAATCTGCCAATATCGCATATTTAAGATCTCCATTCTTTTTAAATTGATAAAAATCACCGCTCACAATATCGCGTGGCTTGAAAAGAACAAAACTTTCTTTGAAAATATCTTTTATTTCCTGATCAGTTGGGAGTATCGACTTTTGAATTCGTTGTGCATAATTGATACTATCGGTGATATCCTTATTTTTTTCTTCAATTACTTTTTTCTGTTGGTTTATTTCTTTTGTTCGTTCTTCTACTTGCACCTCTAATACTTCATTTTGCTCGGCGAGCATTTTCTGTTTTTCTTTTTCTTGCTCGATGGTCTTAACGGACAACTCTTCCACTTCAACTAATTTTTCAGAAAGTGATTTATTTGTTTGCGAAAAATCCCATGCCAGGAATATCGACATTGAAAGTGGGATACTCAAAATAGTTAAGAGGAAAAGAATAACTAAAATTACACCTGCAAACTCATTGCTACCATATACCAATTTTCCATCACGTAAAAATATTTGAGCTAACAAGAATGATACAAAGGAAATAAAAGATAGAAAACCTATAGTAATGATCCGAGCACCCTTCATTTTTTTTCGGTTTGCCATTATCATTATGCGCAATACCTCAAACAGTACAATAACAATTAATAAGGTCAGTAATACGGCTCCAATTGTGTATTCAGAGAATAAACAAATTGACGTTATAAGAGCCATTGCAGTTATAAAATAGAATTGCTTTGGGATCTTTTGGTAGAAAAAGGAATAAAAAACACTTATTAACGAAATGAATAAAAATGGAAAAGAAAGATAAAAACTAAAAATGAATCCTTTTTGTGTTTCCGGATTCGAGATCACATATTTAGTTATAAAGATACTGATGAAATAGTAACTCAATAAAAAACAAAAGATCGAAAAAACAAGATTAGATTTTCTCTCTCTGTAGAACAAGAATAAAAGAAAGTGAATAAGACCGAATGATGCGAAAAGGAAAAAAAATCCGAGGCCTAAAATGGCGGTTTGAATGAATGCGTTCTTCTCATTCCAATGGAATTCACCAACTGGTTCTATCTTTGAAGTAAATCCACCCCTTAAATTTCCTTGGTCGGCATACGTATGTTCATAGAGTGTATTCTCAAATTCAACTGCTATCACGTTCAATCCAAAAACCGGTGAAAAGTACACTGGCTCATTTTTCCCATCCGATCTTTCATCATCACCTCCACCATATTCTCCAATTTCTGAAATGAATTTTCCGTTGACATAAACTCTACACGAGCCGGCCATGTAAAATTGCTGAACGAAACATTTTCCCACTTGATCTGAATCAGCAAAAAATGTTGTTCTGAACCATCCTCTTCCTTTGAAGTTTGTTTTTTTAATGTCCTCCTCACTCAAAAAAGAATTAATGTGTACCCAATCCTTTTCTGATAAATTCTTACGAGAATTGGAACTGTCGCTCGTTGTAGTGAAAAGCCATAATTCATCTAATAGCGTATCGGAATGTATTACACTCTTGAGTTTAAATGAAAGCTTTGAAACAAACGTACTGTCGGCCAATAGATTTAAATTGCCAAAAAGAATTACCGCGATCAAGATCCTATGCAAACCCTTCATCATCTATCAAATGTAATGAAATTTAACGGAGATTATAGGAAGTTTGAACGATACTGATCATGCCAAAAAAATAAAAATTGCTTTATGAAATACACAGTTGATCTTAATTGCTCAGAAGATCCGAGAATGAATTTTATTTTATGTTATAAAGATCTGCTTATTTTATTTTGATATCACCATTGTGCAAATTCGCTTCAGCGATTAATTCCAAAACGCAGAAAATTATTTTATTCATTCGTGATCTCTCACTTATTATGCTGTTCATATCAATGGATTTTTTGTCCAAAAGAGCCTTAAAATGAATCAGATAAAAGTAAAGAGAGACTTGTTAATATCTTATAGCCAAAAAAGACCATTCTTTCATCTCCATTTTTTTGAAGCAAGGCCGTGGAACACCTATAAACACAGGTAAAATCGAACTTTCTGAATTCTCATAATACGAAATTTTAGCGATACTAACAATGTTAATAAGGACCATTTTTTCAACAGAAGTGGGAAAAAGTGTCTCAAAGTGGTAAAAAGTGGTAAAACTATATGTATTTTTGTTAAATCATTAGAAATCAAGGGATGGCAAGCCTCATAGGAGAATACGACTGTAAAGTGGACGCAAAAGGGCGTTTCATGTTCCCTGTGGACCTTCGCAAGCAGATGGAAGGCCTTTTTGACAAGGGTTTTGTGATCAATCGCAACCTCCATCAAAAATGTTTAGTGCTTTATCCCATCAACGAATGGAATCGTTTGAACAACAAGCTCAGCAAGTTAAACCGGTTAATTAAAGCTAATGACGTTTTTGTTCGTCGCTTTACCGGCGGAGCAACAAATTCCGACGCCGATTCATCCGGAAGGTTGTTAATTCCGAGATCGCTTACCCAACACGCAGAAATTAAATCCGACATAAAAGTATTAGGCAGCAATAATGTGATCGAGATCTGGGATAAAACATTGTACGAAGAATTCCTGAATCAAGATGTGAACATTGAACAACTGGCGCAAGATGTTTTAGGTGGATTGAATTTTAATGATGATGAGTGATAAGGCTTATCATATACCCGTTCTTTTAAATGAGTGTATTGAGAATTTGAATATTGAACCCGATGGTGTTTACGTGGACCTTACGTTTGGCGGGGGCGGACATTCAAAAGCAATTCTTAAAAAATTAAGTGCAAAAGGAAAACTGTTCGCGTTTGATCAAGATCCGGATGCACAAAAGAATGCTTTAACGGATGAACGCTTTGTTTTGATACCGCAAAATTTTCGCTTCATGAAAAATTATTTGAAGCTGAATGGTGTGAAACAAGTTGACGGAATACTTGGGGATCTTGGAGTTTCTTCACACCAATTTGATTCGGCCGAGCGCGGTTTCTCTATACGATTTGATGCAGCATTAGATATGCGCATGAATCAAAAGAGTGATCTCACGGCAAAAAAAATTGTGAATGAGTATTCGGAAGAAGAACTCACTTCAGTTTTTAAAGAGTATGGCGAGATAAGCAACGCAAAAAAAGTAGCATGGCTTATTTGCAAACACCGCGAGGAAAAAGAAATTGAAACAACCGAGGATCTGAAAGAAATTACGAAGAGTTGTCATTCAAAGCACGAAGAGAATAAATTCCTGGCCCCTTTATTTCAAGCCTTACGCATTGAAGTAAATCAGGAGATGGAAGCACTGAAAGAATGTTTGAACGATTGTTACACAGTTCTTAAACCCGGAGGAAGATTAGTGATCATTTCGTATCACAGTTTGGAAGATAGAATGGTGAAGAACTTAATTAAAAGCGGTAATACCGAAGGAATTATTGAAAGAGATGTGATCTACGGATCAACAACAAAAGTATATAAGAACTTAACAACAAAACCAATTTTGCCAAGTGCAAGCGAACTTGAAAAGAATCCGCGAGCACGAAGCGCAAAATTAAGAGTAGCAGAAAAAATATAATGGCCAACAAGCTAAGAGAAATAAAAAAACCGGAACCAGTTGAAGAAGTGGTTGAACAAACGCCTACTAAAAAGGCAAATGTAAAACCCGGACGCAAAGGTGTGCTTGCAAAAGCATTATCGGGTGTTTTTAGTGGCACTTTTTTAGCAAATGAAAAGAACTTTAAACATGTTCCTTTTATTTTGTTCGCGGCAGTTTTGGCTACGGCGTATATCGCTTATGGTTATTACGCTGATGATACCATTAGAGATGTGAATAAGATCACCAATAATTTAAAAGAATTAAAATCAGAATTCATTTATACAAAAAGTGAATTGATGTTTGCCAGCAAGCAAAGTGAAGTTGCTAAAGCTGCAGAACCTATAGGTTTAAAAGAACCTATTACACCGCCTTTAAAAATTAAAGTAGACAGTACACAATTATATAAGAAACAGCAACAAAAGAATTGAAAGAGAAAAAAGATATACTATCGCGCATTTATTTGGTTTACGTCCTGCTCTGTGTCTTCTCACTTTCAATTTTGTATCGGATAATAGTGATACAATTTGTTCAAGGCGATGAATGGAAAGCTAAGGCCGAAGCTTTTACCACAAAGGTTCACGAAATAGAAGCCGTTCGCGGTAATATTTTTGATGTGAACGGGGCCTTGCTGGCTACCTCCCTCCCCTACTACGAAATTGGAATTGACATCAATGCGCCAAGCATCGACGACAAATTATTTCGCGAGAATAGAGATTCATTGGCATTTTGTCTGCATAATTTATTTAAAGATAAAACTGAAACACAGTATTTACGCATTTTAAATAGCGCGCGTAAAACAAAAGACCGTTATGTTCTTTTACAACGCGGTGTTTCTTACAAAGACCTACAAACATTAAAAAGATTTCCGATCCTTCGCAAAGGAAGCAAAGGCGGTTTAGTTACACTTCAAACAAATAAACGCGAACGTCCGTTTAGATTATTAGCTGCTCGTACCATTGGTTTAGCACGCGACGGAGTAAAACCTGTTGGCTTAGAAGGTGCGTTTGATACATCACTTACAGGAATAAGCGGTAGACGTTTAATGCAAAAAATTGCTGGCGATGTGTGGAGACCGATCAATGATGAGAATGAAGTAGAACCAAAAGACGGAAGTGATCTTTACACAACGATTGATATCAATATTCAAGATGTGGCCGAACATGCACTTTTAAAAGCCTTAGTAAAAAATAATGCATCGCATGGTTGCGCTGTATTAATGGAAGTAAGAACAGGAGCCATAAAAGCCATTGCAAACTTAACTAAAGGTGGAAAAGATTCAACGGAATATTATGAATCTCTAAATTATGCCATCGCTTATCCAACTGAGCCAGGTTCAACTTTTAAATTGGCATCTTTCTTAGCACTCATCGAAGATTATAATATCAATTTAGATGAGATGGTAAATGTTGGAAGGGGAAAATGCAATTATTATGATATTACCGTAACTGACTCGCATGAACCGGAAGCGGAAAAGATCTCTGCCCAACGTGTTTTTGAAACATCGTCGAATGTTGGAACAAGTAAACTTATCACAAAATATTATTCCAAAAATCCGCAACAGTTTGTCGACCGGCTTAACGCATTTGGATTAAACAAACCTTTAGGTCTTACCATTCCCGGCGAAGGAACTCCTTTGATCAAACAAACAAAAGATAAAGATTGGAGCGGCGTTACACTTCCACAAATGAGTTATGGTTACGAAAGTTTAATAACGCCATTACAAACCTTAACACTTTACAATGCCATTGCTAATAATGGTAGAATGGTAAAACCGCATTTCGTGAAAGAAATTAAACGTAACGAGAACACCATCATGAAATTTGGAACTGAAGTGATGAACGAACGCGTTGTCAAAAAGAGTACGCTCGCTAAAGCAAAAACATTATTAGAAGGCGTTGTATTAAATGGCACAGGAAAAGGATTGAACATTACCGCATTTAAAGTTGGTGGTAAAACAGGAACTGCGGCCATTGCAAAGAATGGTGTTTATGGAAAAGGTAATCAACGTTCGTATCAAGCGTCGTTTGTTGGCTATTTCCCTGCAGATAATCCTTTATACACTTGCATCGTTATCATTAACTCACCAAGCAACGGTATTTATTACGGCGGTTTAGTGGCCGGTCCGGTATTTAAAGAAATAGCCGAAAAAGTTTATTCTGGAAGTTTAGATTTCTTGTCGCCTATCAATGATCAAAACACTATTATTAATAACAGCCCGATGATCGGCATGGTTAAAGGCGATGAATTGAATAAGGTTGTAAAGCAATTGAATATCCCAAGCAAAAATATTCCGGCGACCTCAACTTATGTGGCGCGAAATTATAGCGACAGCACAAAATTAAATGTGGCCGAAACAAAATTAGAGGACACGCTTAAAAAAGGATTCATTCCGAATTTAACAGGACTTTCGGCAAAAGATGCTTTGTTTTTATTAGAAAATAAAGGATTGAATGTGAAACTGCAAGGTTACGGTCTTGTAAAAAAACAAAGTATTTCGGTTGGACAAAAATACAATAAGGGCGATAAAATTATTTTGACACTGAGTTAATGAAATTGCTGAGCGACATATTATATAAAGTACGATTGGAAGAGATCGTTGGCTCCACGCATTCTGCCATTTCATCGGTAACCTTTGATTCGCGTAAAATAAAAAAAGATTCGGTATTTGTTGCTATTAAAGGAGAAGCAAGTAATGGTCACGACTTTATTGCAAAAGCCATTGAGAATGGTGCAATTGCTATTATTTGCGAAGATCTTCCAAGCGAACGCAAAGCCGAAGTTACTTATGTGAAAGTAAAAAATTCGCATGAAGCTTTAGGATTTATTGCGTGTAATTATTACGATAATCCATCTACAAAATTAAAATTGGTTGGAGTTACAGGTACAAATGGAAAAACAACTACTGTAACATTATTATTTAATTTATTTAAATCACTTGGATATTCTGCAGGACTATTATCTACAGTTCAAAACAAAATAAATAATACCATCATTCCTGCAACGCATACAACGCCTGATGCATTAACGTTGAATGAATTATTGCATACCATGACCGAACAGGGCTGCGAGTATGCTTTTATGGAAGTTAGTTCTCATGCCATTGTTCAGCATCGTGTTACAGGAATTTCATTTGCAGGTGGCGTTTTCAGCAATATCACACACGATCATTTAGATTATCACAAAACATTTGATGAATACATCAAAGCAAAAAAAGGCTTGTTCGATCAATTATCATCGGATGCATTTGCATTAACCAATGTTGATGATAAGAACGGCAAGGTAATGTTGCAAAACACAAAAGCGAGCAAACATTCTTACAGCTTAAAAACTGTTGCTGATTTTAAATGTAAGATCATCGAAAATCATTTGAATGGATTATTACTCAATATCGACGGCAAAGAAGTTTGGGTAAAATTGATAGGTTCATTTAATGCTTACAATGTATTGGCTGTTTATGCAACTGCAGTTCTTTTAAAACAAGATAAAACAAATGTCCTTACCGCTTTAAGTAATTTAAATTCGGTAGAAGGTCGTTTTCAATATTTTAAATCAAAAGGCGGCGTTATTGGTATCATTGATTACGCCCACACACCGGATGCATTAAAAAATGTTCTGGAAACCATAAAAGATATTCGCTCCGGCAACGAGCAAGTAATAACCTTAGTAGGCTGCGGTGGAGATAGAGACACAACTAAACGTCCGATAATGGCCGGCATTGCTTGCGAATACAGCAACAAGATCATTTTAACTTCCGATAATCCGCGCAGTGAAGACCCCGAAGAAATTTTGAACCAAATGCAAAAAGGTGTTTCGCCGGTTGATGCTAAAAAAACATTACGCATCTCTGATAGAAAAGAAGCCATACGAACTGCATGTACGCTTGCAAAAAGTGGAGATATTATTTTGATCGCGGGAAAAGGACATGAAAAATACCAAGAGATAAAAGGCGTGAAACACGATTTTGATGATTACAAATTATTTAAAGAAACTATAAGCGCCATAGAAGTATAATGCTGTACTATTTATTTACATATTTAGATAAGAACTTCGATTTCCCCGGAGCAGGTGTATTTAATTATATTTCCTTCCGCGCAGCGTTTGCTTTGATCACCTCTTTGCTCATCACCTTGATATTTGGTAAACGTATCATCGAATTCATTCGCAAAAAACAAATTGGCGAAACTATTCGCGAATTAGGATTGGAAGGACAAGCTAAAAAAAGTGGAACACCAACCATGGGAGGTTTGATCATCATTGCAGGAATTTTGATTCCGACTTTACTATTCGCCAAAGTTTTAAATGTGTATATCATTCTCATGATCATCTCAACCATTTGGTTGGGCGCTCTTGGATTTTTGGATGATTACATTAAAGTATTTAAAAAGAACAAAGAAGGTTTACAAGGTAAATTTAAAATTATTGGACAAGTTGGAATTGGTTTGATCGTTGGATGTGTATTATATTTTCATCCGGACGTGGTGATCAAGGAGCGTATCTCAAAAGCTAAAACTGATATGATGAGCATTTCGGGTACCGGCGATAAAGAACAAAAAGTTATTGCTGCAAAATATGCTGAACAGCCAACAAAAACATTAAAGACCACCATTCCATTTATAAAAGGCAATGAGTTGGATTATTCTAAATTCATTTCATGGGCTTGCGATGATTGCGCTAAATACGGTTGGTTGATATTTATTCCAATGGTAATATTAGTTGTGACCGCCGTTTCAAATGGTGCAAACATTACAGATGGGATCGACGGATTAGCTGCAGGATCAAGCGCCATTATTGGTGTTGTACTTGGGATTTTCGCTTACGTTTCGGGTAATACCGTTTTTGCCGATTACCTCAACATTATGTACATCCCTCACTCTGCCGAGTTAGTGGTATTTATCGCGGCATTTATTGGCGCATGCGTTGGTTTCTTGTGGTATAACTCTTTCCCTGCGCAAGTATTTATGGGCGATACAGGAAGTTTGGCCATCGGTGGAATTATTGCAGTATTCGCCATTTCCATTCGTAAAGAATTATTGGTGCCAATATTGTGCGGCGTATTTGTGGTAGAAAGTTTAACTGTTATTCTTCAAGTATATTATTTCAAATTTCAAAAAAAGAAAAGAGGATTGGAATATGCACAAACACATCGTTTATTTAAAATGGCACCCTTGCATCATCATTATCAAAAGAAAGGTTTTCATGAAGCAAAAATTGTGATGCGCTTTTTTATTATTGGAATTGTACTGGCTGTATTCACGTTCGTAACACTCAAATTAAGATAATGAGCAAACGCATGGTGATACTTGGCGGAGGAGAAAGCGGTGTGGGAAGCGCCATATTGGCAAAACAAAAAGGATACGAGGTATTTGTAAGTGATAAAGGAACATTTAAAGAAAAGTACAGAGCACAATTAGTAAAAAATAAAATTGAATTTGAAGAAGGAAAACATACAGAAGAAAAAATATTAAATGCTACGGAAGTTATTAAAAGTCCGGGCATACCCGATAAAGCAGAATTGATAGTGAAACTAAAAGAAAAACATATACCGGTGATATCCGAAATTGAATTTGCGGGACGTTATACCTCTGCCAGAACAATTTGCATTACCGGCTCTAATGGTAAAACAACAACTACGATGCTCACCTATCATATCCTTAAAAAAGCAGGGTATAATGTTGGCTTAGCGGGAAATGTTGGGAAGAGTTTTGCTTTACAAGTGGCGACTGAGAATTTTGATCTCTACGTTTTAGAATTAAGCAGTTTCCAACTCGATGGCATGTTTGATTTTAGAGCCGATGTATCTGTTCTTTTAAATATCACTCCCGATCATTTAGATCGTTACGATAATAAGTTTGAGAATTACGTTGCCTCCAAATTCCGCATCGTTCAAAATCAAACCGCGCAAGATTCATTTGTGTACAACGCCGATGATGAAGTGATGAGAGAATATATGCGAACATGGAAAAGTCCTGTTCACCTTGTGCCCTTCAGCATCAAAAAACCAATTGACGGTGAAGGCGCATTTTTAACCGAAAACCAAATAACCATAAATTATAAACCAAACCAAAATCCCTTAATTATGACGATTGAACAACTCGCCCTACAAGGCAAACACAATGTGTACAATTCAATGGCCGCGTCTCTGGCTACACGCATCGTGGATGTACGAAAAGAGACCATCAAAGAAAGTCTGCAAGATTTTCAAGGCATCGAACATCGCCTCGAATTTGTTGCCTCTATCAATGGTGTTGAATTCATCAACGATTCAAAAGCTACCAACATCAACTCAACTTGGTATGCACTTGAAAGCATGCAAAAACCAATTATTTGGGTTTGCGGCGGACAAGACAAAGGCAACGACTACAACGAGCTAACCGACCTTGTAAAACAAAAAGTAAAAGCCATCATTTGCTTAGGTAAGAACAACAAAAAGATCATCAGTGCTTTTAAAGACACCATTGAACTTATTGTTGATACCGACAATGCACACGATGCTGTTGCGGCTGCATACAAGATCGGCAAAACCGGTGATGTAGTACTTTTATCGCCTGCTTGCGCAAGCTTCGACCTGTACGAGAATTATGAAGACAGGGGAATGCAGTTCAAAGCGGCTGTTAGGTCACTTTAATTAAGAACGCAGCTTCGGAAAAGCCTTTAGGTCTCACATCATTTTTCGAAATGGTTTAAAACCGACGGCACATACTTGATCAAAAAAAATTGATCATAATAATTCCGCAAGCGCAATAAAAAAAGGAAAAATGAAATTATTCAGTTATTTAAAAGGCGATAAGGTTATTTGGGTGATAATGCTTTTATTATCGATCCTCTCTACTTTGGTGGTTTATAGCGCCGTTGTAACTCTTGCCCATAAATTCAAGCAAGGTGATACTGAATTTTATCTTATTAAACATTTTGGTTTGATCGTTTCGGGATTTTTATTGGCGTATTTCTTTCACAAAATAAAATACACAGCCTTTAGCAAGATCTCACAAATTGGTTTTTATTTATGCATTCCTCTCTTGCTCTTTACTTTATTTAAAGGTGTGAGTGCCGGTGAAGCGGTTCGTTGGTTACCAATTCCGGGTACATCGCTTACATTTCAATCGTCGGATATTGCCAAGATCATGTTATTGCTTTATGTGGCGCGTACAATTACCTTAAAATTTGATCAGCTGCAAGATTTTAAAGGCTTAGCACTTCACTTATTATTGCCAATAGGTATTATTTGTGGTTTGATATTACCTGCTAACTTCTCTACAGCCGCTCTACTATTTCTAAATTGCTTATTCTTAATGTTCGCAGGACGAATAAAATTAAAATTCATCACCTACATTTTATTAATGTGTGCAGGGTTTGGTTTACTCTTAAGTCTTTTAATTTTCACAGTTCCCGATCTTATCCCAAGAGGAAGAACATGGAAAGCGCGTATCGAGAATTTTGCGAGCAACGATAGCAAAAGTAATTATCAAGCCGAACAAGCAAAAATTGCTATTGCTACAGGCGGTGTAATAGGTAAAGGTCCGGGTAACTCTACCCAACGCGCATTTT
The DNA here is from genome assembly GCA_023251775.1 of Sphingobacteriaceae bacterium. Lineage (GTDB taxonomy): Bacteria > Bacteroidota > Bacteroidia > B-17B0 > Aurantibacillaceae > Aurantibacillus. The sequence goes on from JAHEYC010000022.1 coordinate 12,691, forward strand.
TACCGCAAGCATCTTCCGATTTTATTTATGCTATTATTATTGAAGAGTATGGTTTGATCACAGCCGTTGTAATTTTATTCCTTTACCTCATTTTATTTTTTAGAGGCATTCGCATTTTGCGCGACTCCGATAAAACTTTTGGCGGACTCATTTCCGTCGGGCTTTCTTTCAGCCTGGTATTTCAGGCACTCATTAATATGGCTGTTGCCGTGAATTTATTTCCGGTTACAGGGCAACCTCTCCCATTAATAAGTATGGGCGGAACATCCATTTGGTTCACAATGATCTCTCTGGGAATTATTTTAAGCGTAAGTAATAGCACCAACGATAAAACCGAAGAGCAACTTGCAACCGACTAAAGTCATATTAAGCGGCGGCGGCACAGGCGGACATATATTTCCCGCAGTAGCTATTGCCAACGAACTCAAAAAACAAATTCCAAATATTCAAATTCTTTTTGTTGGCGCATTAGGAAGAATGGAAATGGAAAAAGTTCCAAAAGCAGGTTACGAAATTATTGGATTACCCATCGCAGGATTTCAACGAAGTTTATCGCTTTCTAATCTTACATTTCCTTTTAAAGTGATCAAAAGTTTGTTCAAAGCACGAAAGATCATTAAAGATTTTAAACCGGACGTAGTTATTGGAACAGGAGGTTACGCCAGCGGACCCATCCTGAAATCCGCTACCAACAAGGGAATTCCGACCTTGATCCAAGAACAGAATTCTTACGCAGGGATCACAAATAAAATTTTGGGTGCTAATGTAAATACCATTTGTGTGGCGTACGAAGGCATGGATAAATTCTTTCCGAAAGAAAAAATTGTTTTTAGCGGTAATCCCATTCGCCAAGATATTACCAGAGTTTCCGAAAAAAGAAATGAAGCATTTGAATTCTTTAAGCTTGACAAAAATAAAAAGGCCATTTTAGTTGTTGGAGGAAGTCTAGGCGCTAAAGGCATCAACGAAGCCATAGGCGAAGGCTTAAAGAAATTAGCAGATGAGAACATTCAACTTGTTTGGCAAACCGGTAAAACCTATTTTGAAACAGCCAAACAACAATGTGCGCCTTTTGAAGCTAAAAATATTAAAGCAGTCGATTTTATCACGCGCATGGATCTTGCATACGCCTTTGCCGATTGTGTGATCTCAAGAGCAGGTGCTGGCGCTATTTCTGAACTGTGCGTGGTAAAAAAGCCAAGTATTTTTGTCCCTTTACCAACAGCAGCCGAAGATCATCAAACAAAAAATGCGATGGCCTTAGTGATCAAAAATGCTGCACTCTTGGTAAGAGATGCCGATGCTAAAAAAGATCTAATAAGAAAAGCAATTGACCTGGTAAAAGACGAAACCTTACAAAAAGAACTCTCCGAAAAAATAAGTTTAATGGCCATTCATAATTCGGTTGAGATCATTGCCAAAGAAGTGATAAAGCTCCTCAAAAAATGAACATCTTAAATTACAAACTATATTACTTTTTGGGTATTGGCGGCATTGGAATGAGCGCACTGGCAAGATATTTCAATCATTATGGCAAAAAAGTTTCGGGTTATGATAAAACCAAAACAGATCTTACTTCTCTATTAGAAAAAGAAGGTATTGCGTGTCATTATGAAGAGAATATAGAATTATTACAAAAAACACTTAGTGGATATAAACCTGAAGACGTTTTGATCGTTTATACACCCGCTGTTCCCTTGGAACATAAGGAATATGTATTCTTAAAACAAAATGCTTACACAATTTTAAAACGCTCGGCTGTTTTGGGCGAGATCACCAAACAATTTAAAACAATTGCTATTGCGGGCACTCACGGAAAAACAACAACAACAACTATGGTGTCGCACGTATTGAAGAGTAATAGCGTTAACTGCTTTGCATTCATGGGTGGAATTTCGAAGAATTACGATACAAATCTGTTGCTTGGTGATCCTTCAAAAACCGAAACTTACGTTGTGGTAGAAGCAGATGAATACGACAGATCTTTCTTAACTCTGCATCCGTATCTATCTGTAATTACGAGTTGTGACGCAGATCATTTAGACATATACAAGAACCACCAATTTGTAAAAGAAGGCTACGAATTATTTGCGAATCAGATACAAAAAAATGGTGTTTTGGTTGTTAACAAAAATGTTGATAACGAATTGCGTCTTCCCTCTAATAAGCTCATCTACTCTCTAAATTTAAATACAAATTATGTTGCTGAAAATGTGCGTTTTATAGAGAATGAAGCGCACTTTGATGTGATCAGTCCGACTGAAAATTTAACAGGTGTTTGTCTCGGAATAACAGGGATGCATAACGTTGAAAATTCACTCGCTGCAATTGCGATCGCGCAGCAACTTGGTTTAACAGGCGAACAGATAAAAAAAGCCTTACGTTCTTTTAGTGGTGTAAAACGCAGATTTGATTACAGGTTCAAATCGAGCAAAACAATTTACATTGATGATTACGCGCATCATCCCGAAGAGTTGAAAGCGACCATATCGTCAGTAAAGCGAATTTACCCAAGCAAAAAGATCACGGGAATTTTTCAACCTCATCTTTTTAGCCGCACAAGGGATTTTGCCGATGGTTTTGCAAAGAGTTTGAGTTTGTTGGATGAAGTAATTCTGCTTGACATTTACCCCGCACGCGAACTACCGATAGAAGGTGTGACGTCGAAAATGCTTCTGGAAAAAGTAACAACATCAAATAAAAAGTTGTTGAGCAAACAGGAAGTTTTGGAACACATTCGAAAAAATGATCAGGAAGTGATCATTACTATGGGCGCAGGGGATATTGATGGATTAGTAAAACCCATCGAAGACATACTAAAAGAAAAGATCAAATAGCATTTTGAAAAAAATAAATTATAAAAAACTCTTTACCGCTCTCACTTGGATACTTGTTCTTTCCGGCCTTGTGATCTCATGGTCGTTTGCCAGCGAAAAAAATCTGAACGCTAAAGTGAATCATGTTTCTGTAGAGATCATCAATCCATCCGATAACGAATTCATCAACGAAAAAGAAGTAAAGAACTTTTTTGAAGAGCGTCATGATGTTTTAGTGAATACCGAATTAAAAAATATCGACATCACCGGTTTAGAAAAAGCGCTCAATTCAAATCCTGCCGTTGAAAATGCCGAAATATCTTACGATGTAAATGGCGATCTTAAAATTTCAGTAAAACAACGTCGCCCTTTAGTACGCGTGATCACATCAAGCGGCGAAAGTTATTATATTGATTCCCTAAGCAAACTCATGCCATTAAGTTTTAGAGCAACCGGAAGAGTTTTGGTTGCAAATGGTGCCATTTACGAATCCTATGCTCGTCGTTACCAATATTCTGTTGATCAAATTTCGAAGAATGCATTATTCAAAAAAATAAGTGTGCTCGATGATATTTACGAGATCTCAAAACACATTTATGCCGATTCATTATTATGCGATCTTATTCATCAAATTTATGTGACTCCTGAAAAAGAATTTGTGTTAACGCCGGTAGTTGGCGATCAATCCATTTTACTTGGGCCAAATGAAGATCTTGAACTAAAACTCAACAAACTAAAATTATTTTACAGCGAAGGTTTGAACAAAACAGATAGCTGGAATAAATATTCAACTATTAATTTAAAATTTAAAAACCTGGTTGTTTGCACCAAAAAATAAGTCTATGGAAGAAAACACAACTAATTTAGGTTCTGACCTTGTTGTAGGTCTCGACATCGGAACCACAAAAATTGCCGCCATTGTTGGCCGTAAAAATGAACATGGTAAAATTGAGATCATGGGCATTGGCAAAACCGAATCGCTTGGTGTGAACCGTGGCGTTGTGGTAAATATTGAGCAAACTGTTGCATCAATAAAAACTGCTATTGCTATTGCCGCCGATAAGGCCAATGTGGATATCGGAGAAGTTATTGTGGGCATCGCCGGACAACATATTAAAAGCATGCAACATCGTGGCATGATCACTCGTCAATCCTTAGACGATGAAGTTAACCAAAAAGATGTGGATCAGTTGATCGACAATATGCATCGCTTGGTAATGAATCCGGGTGAAGAAGTAATTCATGTTATTCCACAAGAATATATCATCGATAACGAAAGCGGTATCAAAAATCCAATTGGTCATGCCGGAATTCGTTTAGAAGGGAATTTCCATATCATCACCGGACAAGTAAGCGCCGTAAAAAATATTTTCAAATGCGTTAACCGTGCAGGATTAGAGATTGTTGATCTTCACCTTGAGCCATTAGCAAGTGCTGATGCGGTGTTAAGCGATGAAGAAAAAGAAGCAGGCGTTGTATTAGTGGATATTGGTGGTGGAACAACCGATGTTGCCGTGTTTTACGATGGCATCATTCGTCATACGGCTGTAATTCCTTTTGGTGGAAATATTGTTACCGAAGATATTAAAGAAGGATGCAGCATTATTAGATCTCAAGCAGAACAATTAAAAGTACGTTTTGGTTCGGCATTAGCGCAAGAGAATCAAGAGAACGAAATTATTTCGATTCCGGGTCTATCAGGTCGTCCGCCAAAAGAAGTGTCTGTGAAATTATTAGCGCAGATCATTCAAGCGCGTATGGAAGAAATTTTAGAATTTGTTCTGTACGAAATAAAATCATCAGGCTACGAACGCAAATTATCAGCAGGCATTGTAGTAACCGGTGGTGGATCGATGTTAAAACATTTACAACAATTGGTAATGCTTACAAGCGGAATGGATTGCCGTGTTGGTACGCCAAACAAACATTTAACCTCAGCTGATAACGAATTAAAAAATCCTTTGTACGCTACAGGTGTTGGATTAGTAATGAAAGGCATTGAGAAATACGAGCGTGAATCAAAACGCGGCTTGAACTTCAACAAACCGGAAGTTGTAGAAACAGATGCTTCAACCAGCTCAGCAACCACAGAAGCCAAAAAAATTACCAATCACTCACAGAAAAAAATAGGATCTTTTTTTGATACACTTATTACGCGCGCTAAAGATTGGATGAGCGACGACATCGAATAATTAAATTATAAACTAACAAATCCCTTAATAACCTAAAACCATAACCACCATGATGCAATTTGAATTACCAAACGCCGAGAGTTCGATCATAAAAGTGATCGGTGTTGGCGGCGGCGGAAGCAACGCTGTAAACCACATGTTCCTAATGGGAATAAAAGGCGTTGATTTTATCGTAGCAAATACCGATAGACAAGCCCTTGAGAAAAGTCCTGTTCATCACAAGATCCAATTAGGCAGCAATCTTACAAAAGGATTGGGCGCAGGCTCTATTCCCGATGTTGGTCGCGATGCCGCTATCGAATCTATTGACGAGATCAGAGCATATCTCACCGAAAATACCCAAATGGTATTTATCACTACCGGTTTAGGTGGTGGAACAGGTACTGGAGCTGCTCCGGTAATTGCAAGTATTGCACGTGAGTTGGGCATACTTACCGTTGGCATTGTTACATTACCTTTTATGTTTGAAGGTAAAAAACGTAAAACACAAGCCGATGCAGGTTTAGAAGAAATGAAAAAGTATGTTGATACACTTTTAGTGATCAGCAACGATAAATTACGCGAGATCTACGGTAATTTAAAAATGAGCGAAGCATTTGCACATGCCGATGATGTATTAACCGGCGCTGCAAAAAGTATTGCCGAGATCATTAGTTTACATATGCACATTAACGTTGACTTCAACGATGTGAAAACTGTAATGAAAGATAGCGGCGTGGCCATTATGGGTAGCGCAGTTGCCAGTGGCGAAAAACGCGCCATTAAAGCAGTAGAAGGTGCATTGAATTCTCCATTATTAAACGATAACGATATCAGTGGTGCTCGCCATGTATTATTGAATATCATGAGCGGAAGTGATGATATTGATATGGACGAATTTGGTGAGATAACCGACTTTATTCAAGAAGCTGCCGGTGGAACAGCTGAATTGATTACAGGTTATGGAACCGATGCATCCTTAGGTGATAGCGTAAGCGTTACCATTATTGCTACAGGATTTAAATCACGCCCTTCGGCAAGTTTTGAAGCTTCCTTTTATAAAGAAAGAAAAGTGGTTGACCTTAACGAAACAAAAACAGAGGACGTAGTTGAGCCGATTAACGAAACTAAAGAAGAAGAAGCATTTGTTTTTATTAAAGAAGAGATCACCGAAGAAAAAGAGATCAGCTTCGAGATCACTGAAACAAATTTAACGGATGAAGCAGAAAAAATAGAAGCAACAAATATTGAAGTAACCGAAACCAAAGAATTTACATTTACGGTAATGAATGAGAATACAGAAACTCCGGTAAATGACGTAACACAAGATCCGGTTTCTGAAACTCCGAACATTGTTGCCGAAATTTCGCGCGAAGAGCAGATCAAATTAGCTCAAGAGCGTATTCGTAAACTGAAAGAGATCACCTTGAAAATGAAAAGTCCGGAAGGCTTAGCATCTTTAGAAAAAGAAACAGCATTCTCAAGAAAGAATATCAATTTAGAGAATAAGAACTATTCGCAGGAATCAAATGTATCTCGCTTTACCTTAAGCGAAGGCGATGATAAAAAAGTTGAGATCCGCCCGAATAATTCTTTCTTACATGATAATGTAGATTAAGAAACACAAGGTTAGTTTTAGGAAAAAGACCCCGGGTTAATTCTCGGGGTTTTTTTGTTGGTCGGGACTTAAGTCCCGACCCTCAAAAACACAAGTCCCGACCCTCAAAAACACAAGTCTCAACCCTACCATTTGCTATATTCTGTAGCAAGGGTTTCTCAATAACTAGTTTACATTTGTTGTTCATTTTCACTGAATGGGCTTTCATTATAAAATATACAATAACGATAAACCCTATTTTATCACAACAACTATTGTTGATTGGATAAACGTTTTTGAAGAGGAAAATCAGAAACTTTTCATTGTGGAATCATTACAATACTGTCAGAAGAACAAAGGACTAAAGATATACGCTTGGTGTTTAATGCCCAACCATTTACACATGATAGCTAAAGCGACAAATGGATATAAACTTTCGGATGTCATACGCGATTTTAAACGACATACTTCTAAGAAAATTATTGATCGGATACTTGAAGAACCAAATGATAAAGGCGAATGGATGCTTAGAGTTTTCAAGAAAACAACGTCACAAGATCCTAAATGTGTTAAATACAAAGTTTGGAAAGATGGGTATCACCCTATCGAATTATCTTCGGCTCCATTTACATTTCAAAAACTAAATTATATTCATAACAATCCGGTTAAAGCAATGATAGTGAAAAATTCATGGGAGTATATGTATAGCTCAGCAAGAAATTATGCAAACATGGAAGGATTACTAGAAATAACAAAGATTGCTTAGTCGCAGGTCGAGACTTAAGTCTCGACCATCAAAAAAGGCGTTCAGTTATGAGCGCCTTTTAAATTTGTTTTTAATACTCTTATTTCGATACGATCAATTTGCTTACACGTTTAATTCCTTTTGAACTTGTTACGTTCACAATATAAACGCCATTACTAAGTTCGCTTGTATTGAAGGTGTGATCGGTATAACCATAAGTTAAATTCTTTTGAGTTTCCGACCTAACAATGCGTCCGTTAATATCCATTACGTTGATCACGATATCTTCGTTATCGGCAGCAAAGAAATTAAGTGTAACATTTCCGTTGGTTGGATTTGGATATAATGATAAACCGGTGTTCTTCGCAATTATTTCGTGCTCCTCTATTCCAATTATACTTTGAACAAGGTAATTCTTATTCAACCATGCTCCTCTACCATTTGTAGCTACATAAATAATTCCCGAGTTGTATGAATCCCAGGTGCTTGATTTTTGTTGCTTGATGTCAAACACCTGCACGTTAGGAAGCGCCGCAGTTGGATTTGCAGCATTTTTTGCATCATTCCAAACCGGACTTGCTGCTGTAATATCATTTGTAACATATACACCTCTATCGGTACCAACTAAAACGCGTTTATTATCGGTCATTTCAAATAGCGCACAATAGATAGAACCACCAGGCAATCCGGTTCCTGTTTTACCGGTGAAAGTTACAACCGTATTATCTATATTATCAATATCCATGTTAGGAGTACTTACATAAACCTTATTAGTTGCATCCGCAGTTGTGAGCAATACAGTTTTGTTATCATCGCTTACAGCTAAGTTGGTGATCTTCTCGGCACACGTAAAAGTTAATGTTGTTCTAAATGGTGAGTTCAAATTGGTAGTAAATGTAAATGCAGTCGGAGCTGTTCTTTTTCCTGTCACACATCCTGTATAATACGCTCCTCTGTAATCATCAATTGAAAAGTCGAACATACTTGCTTTCATATTTACTTTGTAAAGACGGTAAGCAGGACTAGGTGTTGTAACCGCTGTTACATAATAAAGGGCTTTTCCATCGGGTGCCCATTCTAATAAATAAGGTAAACCTGTAACGGTCATTTGTCCTGCAGTATAACCTCCCGGAAGTGCAGTTGAGTTAGTTGTTAAGGCGCCGGTACAACTTACGATCTGAAATTTTTGAGGATCGTTGGTGTTCAATGGACGTTTACTAACTAACACACCTTTATCATTCAAAATTGCTAATCTAGAATTGTAATCTATTTTGTATTTATTAGGCGCTGATGTTGAAACCGGAGCTAATGAATTTGTTCCTACGTTGGCGAATGACCAAGATGTAGCTGCAATAGTTGTTGTTTTTGCAAATTTCAAGGCCGAGATATTCTCGCTCTTAACTTCGATCGTACTTCCTGCGTTGTAACGATAAAAAACTGTAACAGCTACACGAACATATTGATGATTGGCCGTACTGGTAAGTATTGGTGTAAGTGGATTTACAGGTATCTCAAACTGGATAATATCTTTAAGATCCACAGGATCGATGGTTAATTTGTTCAAGGTATTTATTACGCCTGAAGTTAATCCCGTTAAAGTATAACTTGATGGCAGAGTTGTTGGTGAAGTTGCGCCTCCAAATTCCATTGTTGCTTTTGTATTGGTAGTGTATGATACATTACAATTTCCAAAACACGAAGAACTTGTTGTTGTTGCAATAGCTACAGTATAAGTTGCAATTGTAACCTTATCAATAATAGCAGACGCTTGTGGCTTTATTAAACTAACTGTATAAGATGTAGGAACAGCAACAGTTGAAGGTGGAACAACTGTTATAGGGATCAAAACGCGCACCGAATCATTAAAGAATAATACCGAATCAACAGGTGTAAATCTTTTGGGATCAGTCACAGTACCATCTACTTTTGTATTCTCCCATAATTTAAATGGTGTGCCGGTTGTTGTATATGTATTATTCACATAAGCCTGATCTTTTGTAGATCCGTTATTGCTAATTCCACGGAAATCAATTTGAGTGATGCTCGGATCAACTTGACATTCTGATCCAAGATGACTCACTTGCATTAATGTTGGATCGCCTGTGGTAATATCAGGCGCCACATATAAATTACTGTTTGCAGCAGTAAAGAATGCCGTTTTTGGAGATAATTTAGAATACACAGCATTAAAGAAATCACCATTCAAATAATTTAATTCACTCGTAACTGAAGGATAATTTCCGCTAAAGAAACTTACACCATTTCCGGCAGTAGCTGCAATGTATCCTGAGTATGGCACCAGTGAATTAGTTTGTTTTGCAGTTTTAGGGAAGCGTGTAATTTCAATACTATTGTATTGCGCTGTTCCTAATCCCGCTGAAAAGAATTGGAACGTAAGAAGATTATCCGATGATCTGTATACACCGGCATCCGTTACAAAATATGTTGAAACTACATTTCCTCCAGTGGTCGTCATTTTTATATCGTGGATATTCTGACGCAAATAAATTGGAGAGTTAAATGCGAATTCGCTTCCATATCTCACCCAAGTTCCAATTCCTTCAGGTCCGCCTGTAGTTTTTGTCCACGTATAAAATTTATAACTTCCAATATACACTTGATCAGCATTGAATGGATTCACAACCACACAATGGGCGTAATCGCCGGCAGCCGAACTACCACCATTTGATAAGGGATCTAATTGCGGAGAGCCTTCTACGATCAATGTCCAATTTGCACCGGCATCTTTACTCACAAAAAATCCATATAGTGTAGCAGTAGAAATATTATTTGTTGTAGTTGGTTTTGCTACTGAAGCATAAATTGTATTGGCATTTGAATACGCTATTCCCAATTCTATCCTACCATAATTCATATCAGGCAAGTTGGTTGAACTTGGTGTAATATCCACAAAACCGGTTGGACTTCCCCCTACCGATCGGTAAACCTTTGTATAGGAAAATCCGGATCCTGAATTTAAACTACTTGTTGCAACAGCATAAATATTCCCAACATTATCATAGTAAACTGAAAGTGCTGTGGCAGTAGCCGGAATAGCACCGGTTCCATTTGCGTTAATAAATGTAGTTCCTCCATCTGTTGAGATCAATAATCCCATATCACTCGCAATAGCTATTTTCTGTGCACTGTTTGGGTCGCAGGCTATTCTTGTGATCACAGAACCTGTAACTGAAGCATCAGCTACTTGATCTAAATTACTTGTTGTTTGATTTAACTTATATAAACCCGAACCCGGAATAGATTTTGACTTGGCAGTTGCCCTTAAGAAACCTTCGCCGGTAGCTGCATATATTGTTCCATCGGCCGATTGCGCAAGGTATGACACGTTACGAACCACGTCCTGATCATTAACCGGTAACCAATTTGTACCCCCATTTGTAGACCTGAATATTCCACTGGAAACACTACCTACGTATAGCACGCTACTGTTCAATCTATCTACAACCATGTTCCTAGAGCGACCTGCGCTTAATACGGGTCCCGCAGGCGACCAGGTATAGGTTTGAGCTTTTACCTCACTACTTAAAACAGCTGCTAAAGCTATCATTCCGGTTAACTTGTACATATTCATCATAGCCAATATTTATCGATTCGAAATTATATTATTTTAACAAAAATGTTCATTTTTCTTTGAATAAAAAAATAACCTTTTGCCTTTTTTACGATTTGGTACTTATTTTTTCACAATTGGTTCATTTTAACACATAAGTGATTTTCCAGTTAATTGATTATCAAAATTTTGAGATATCTATGGTTTTTCTAAATTTGTACTCTTAATTTTTTATGAGCCAAACCAATTTTTATGCACACCCAACAGCCGTTATCGACGAGGGTTGTACTATTGGGGAAGGCACCAAAATATGGCACTTTTCGCACCTCATGCCCAAGTGTAAATTAGGTAAGAATTGTAACATAGGTCAAAATGTTGTTATATCTCCTGAGGTGATCTTAGGCAACAACGTAAAGGTTCAAAATAACGTATCTATTTATACAGGAGTTACTTGCGACGATGATGTTTTCCTTGGGCCAAGCATGGTATTTACCAATGTTATCAATCCTCGCAGCGCTATAATTCGGAAGGATCAATACGCCAAAACTCATGTTGGAAAAGGCGTTTCTATTGGGGCAAATGCTACTATTGTTTGTGGACATGATATTGGCGAATTTGCATTTATAGGTGCAGGGGCTGTTGTTACAAAAAATGTTCCTGCCTATGCATTACTGGTTGGAAATCCTGCCAAACAAATTGGATGGATGAGCGAGTTTGGTCACCGTTTGAATTTTGATGCGAACGGAATTGCCCAATGTGAAGAAAGTAAACAAAAATACGAACTCAAAAATAATAGTGTAAAACGCGTAAGCTAATGGGAAAGATAAAATTTGCAGTTGTAGGCCAAGGTCATATTGGCAAACGCCACGCCGAAATGGTGCGACGGAATGAAGATTGCGAATTGGTTGCCGTTTGTGATGCTTTACCAAAGGAAAAATTAGGCCTTGATGATCTGAAAGAAAAATTTTACAATAATATCGACGATCTTTTAAATGCGCATCCGGAAATTGAAGTGGTGAATATTTGTACACCCAATGGTTTACATGCCGAACATGCTTTAAAAGCAATTGATGCCAACAAGCATGTGGTGGTTGAAAAACCAATGGCACTTTCAAAATCGGATTGCGAAAAAGTTATTTATAATGCCTTGCATCATCATCGTAATGTATTTTGTGTGATGCAAAATCGCTATTCTCCTCCAAGCATGTGGTTAAAAGAAGTGATGGATAAAAAATTAATGGGCGAAATTTACATGGTGCAATTGAACTGCTATTGGAACAGAGATGATCGCTATTATAAACCCGGAGGCTGGAAAGGAACGCAAGATCTTGATGGCGGAACATTATTCACACAATTCAGCCACTGGTTAGATATTATGTATTGGTTATTCGGAGACATAAAAAATATTCAAGCAAAATTTGCCGATTTTAATCACCAAAAAAATACGGCATTTGAAGACAGTGGTTTTGTGAGTTTCGATTTTGTGAATGGAGGAATGGGTTGTATAAATTATTCTACATCTGTGTGGGAAAAGAATTTAGAATCATCGCTAACCATTGTTGGAAAAAAAGGAAGTGTGAAAGTTGGCGGACAATACATGGATCAAATTGAAGTGTGCAATATTAAGGATTATAAAATGCCTGAGCTCGCGCAAACCAATGCTGCCAACGATTACGGAGCCTATAAGGGTTCGGCCAATAATCATCATAATGTTATTGAGAATGTAGTGGAAACTTTGCAAGGAAAAAATAAAATATCCACAAACGCATTAGAAGGATTAAAAGTAGTGGATATCATTGAACGCATTTACGCTTTGCGACCAAAAAGTGTTTTAAAAAATAAATAGTACTGCTATGATGTACCAGGATGTTATAAAGAAAAGATCGCAAGTTGCCTTGATCGGATTAGGATATGTTGGCTTACCCATTGCTTTGGCTTTTGCAAAAAAAGTAAAGGTGATAGGTTTTGATATCAATGCAAAGCGTGTTGACATGATGAAGAAAGGAATTGATCCTAGTAACGAATTACCAAAAAGCGAATTCAAAAATTCGGATATTACATTCACACATAAATTAGAGGATCTTAAAAAAGCGAATTTTTTTATTATTGCCGTTCCAACACCGATTGACGAGCATAATCTACCCGACCTGAAACCATTGATAGCAGCCTCAACCACGGTGGGTAAGGTTTTAAAAAAAGGCGATTATGTAGTTTACGAATCAACCGTGTATCCTGGTTGTACCGAAGAAGATTGCATTCCCGTACTTGAAAAAGTAAGCGGATTAAAGTATATAAAAGATTTTAAAGTTGGTTATTCGCCCGAGCGTATCAACCCCGGGGATAAAGAACATACCATCACCAAAATTTTAAAAGTAGTAAGCGGTTGCGATAAAGAAAGTTTAGAGAATATTTCTAAGGTATACGAAATTATTGTTGAACCGGGAACTCACAAAGCGTCTAGCATAAAAGTTGCGGAAGCAGCAAAAATTATTGAGAACACACAACGCGATGTAAATATTGCTTTGATGAATGAGCTTTCGATCATTTTTAATAAAATGGGAATTAATACCTATGATGTATTGGAAGCGGCGGGTACAAAATGGAACTTTTTAAAATTCTCTCCGGGACTAGTAGGCGGACATTGCATTGGTGTTGATCCGTATTATTTAACTTACAAAGCCGAAAGTTTAGGATATCATGCACGTGTGATCAATAGCGGACGTTATGTGAACGACAGTATGGGATTTTATGTCGCCAAAACGTGTGTGAAAAAAATAATTGCCGGTGGAAAAAATATTTCCAAATCAAAAGTATTGGTGATGGGTGCAACATTTAAAGAAGATGTAAGCGATATTCGCAATAGCAAAGTGGCAGACATTGTAAAAGAATTAAAATCGTTTGGCGTAAAAGTTGAGATCGTCGATCCACACGCCGACAGCGATGAACTAAAACACGAATACGGTTTTGGTTTGAATAAATTAGGAAAAGGTTACGATGGTGTTATTGTTGCTGTTAATCATAAAGAATATAAAGCGCTTGATGAGAAATTCTATAAGTCAATTCTTTCCAGTCATGGCGTTTTAGTGGATATCAAAGGAATGTACAAGGGGAAAATAAAGGGTTTAACTTATTGGAGCCTGTAATTAAAAGGTTCTCAAAATAAAAAAAGGTGCTTAATTAAGCACCTTTTCTGTTTATTCTATCACTACTCTTATTATATAAACCATAAAACAATAGATAGAAAAAAGCTTCTTATGTTATTATTTCAATAGCGTAACGTGTCCCGTTAAATGTTTTACTTTACCCGACAATGCAGATTTAATATCGATCTTCCAAATATACACATCATCCTTACTCATTTCGCCTTTATAATAGCCATTCCAACCATTATCATGCAGGTCGTGCGTTTTGTATAATAACGCTCCCCAACGATCAAAGATCATGAAACTATATCCTTCTTCGCTATAACCTGTGATGAGGGGATGGAAGAGATCATTCAATCCATCATCATTAGGCGTGAAGGTATTTGGAATATAGAACAACTCATCCTCGAACGAAACATATTTTGAGATCGTATCAGAGCAATACTTATTTGAAACGATCAACGATACTAAGAATTTACCCGGATCATAGAAATTATGTGTTGGATCTTTATCTGTTGAGAATTGATCATTTTCGTTATACCAGCTATAGGTTGTTGCACCGTTACTTTGATCAAAGAATTTTATTTCCGGTTCAGTAGTACTTGCTCTATCAGGTGTAAATCTAAAATTGGCAATTGGTTTACTATATACGGTAACATAATCCGAATAAGAACGTGTAGCGCTGCAATTATACGGCGAGGTAATACTTACACTCACATTATATACACCGGGTGTATTAAAACAAATGGTTGGACTATACAGTGTGGAAACGGTGCTGGTTATACTATTATAGAACCACCATGTATATGAATATCCCGGAATTTGATTTTGCGCTAAACTAAATGTATTGCAAACCGGATTACAACCAAAAACAGCCGGCTTATTAAGGCTCGCTATTGGCTGTGGATGAACTGTAACATTTATGGTAGAAGATATCACACAGCCTCTTGAATCGGTTGCTAAAAGCGTGTATTGCCCTGTTGTAGTTGGTGCAAGACCAATGGTTGATGAATTTACTCCACCCGGGGTCCATAAGTAAGTGTATCCGGGCGAACCACCGCTAACAGTTGACGATAAAGAGGTTTGTTGTCCTTGACATATATCTGTTATTCCACCGATCGCTAAATTTAATTTGGCAGGATCATTAAGCGCTATCACATGCGTTTTAGAACAACCATTTGCATCTGTTACTATGATCGTATAGCTTGACGCGCCTAGTCCATTTATTTGAACAGGGAATGCGATCACATTAGTTATTACAGCGCTGCTATTTACATTGGTGATCGTAAATGGTGCTTGACCACCACCAGCATTTGTTATTTGAATTATGCCATTCGTTCCACCATTACAATTTATTTGTCCAAAAACAGAAAGCGCAGTGCTGAACATTGGTATACTGCTCACCGCAATTGTTGTGAAAACTACACAGCCGGTGTTTGGATCTGTAACTGATAATGTATAAATACCCGGAGCTGTAACATTGTATATTTGCGAAGCTGGTCCGCCAACCCATTGGAAATTCACATTGGTACTTGTTGAACTACCTGTTAATGTAACCTGCGCATTATTACAATCCAGATCGTTTGATTTTATGGCCGCAACATTTGGCATCAACGAACTTTGATTAACTGTAATTACAGAATTACTTATACATCCGCTTATAGCATCAGTAATTGTTACCGTATAATTTCCTGCTGCATTTACCACTGAAGGATTTAGTGCATTCACTAAACTTCCGCCATTCCACACATAATTATTGCCACCTCCTTGAGCAGTTAATGTAACAGTTGTTGCCGAACAACTAAGATCACTTGATTTTACTAGAACAGCAGTTGGTGTATTTACGATCTGCGTTACGTTAACCACACTATTACTTGTACAACCATTTACCGGATCAAACACACTGAACGTATAACTTCCTGCACTTGCGGCAATGGCAGTAGCGGTATTTACATTTTGCGGGATCCACGAATAAGTAACTCCACTTGTAGAAGATGAACCAATTAAAGCCACTGTAGAATTGATACACGTTAAAGTTGCAGGCGTAACAACATTGATATTTGGGAAGGCTCCGTTTTGTGTTACCGTTACAACTGTACTATTTACACATCCGTTTAAAGGATCGGTAACATTAAGCGTATAATTTCCTGCACTAATAACGATCACATTACTTGTATTCACATTGGATGGCAACCAAGTATACGTTGCGCCGGCGTTTGTTGAATTACCATTTATAACAACTGTTGGAATTGTACATGTAATTGTACCTCCCACCAAAGCAGAAACATTTGGCACCAAAGTATTTTGAGTAACGCTCACAACAGTATTTGATGTACAACCATTACTTGGATCAGTTACTGTTAATGAATAATTACCAACTGAAGAAACCGAAACTGTTGAGGTGTTTAGATTCATTGGTTGCCAAGTATACGTTGCACCGGCTGCTGTGGATGTACCGGTTAAGATCACCGAAATATTTCCACACGTTAAGGTTCCATTTACACTTGCAGAAATAGTTGGAGAAACTGTATTTTGATTCACCGTTACAACACTCGTACTAACACATCCATTAATTGGATTTGTGATCGTTAACGAATAATTTCCTGCGGCAGAAACTGATACAGTTGCATTATTCACATTCATTGGTTGCCAATTATAACTTACACCACCCGTTGTTGAGGTACCCGTTAAAACAACCGAAGCATTGATGCAATTTAAAGTAGCCGGTATATTAATGGTGATGTTAGGCGCTACCGTATTTTGCGCGACAACAATAACTGTAGTTGTAGAACATCCACTTATTGTATTTGTAGCTGTGGCTGAATATGAACCAATACTATTTACGGTTGCAGGATTAGTAGCGTTCACTAACGGTCCGCCATTCCAAACAATTGTATTACCTGTGCTGTTCGCATTTAACGAAACTATACTAATAATACATGTTAAGGTATTACTTGAACTTGCCGTAATTGTTGGCACACCCGCACTTTGTATCACAGTTAAAACCGTTGTGCTTGTGCAGCCATTCACAGGATTGGTTACCGTTAACGAATAATTTCCGGCAGCTGATACAGAAACAGTTGGGGTATTCACATTCATTGGTTGCCAAGTATAGGTTGCGCCAACGTTGGTTGAAGTTCCGGTTAATACAACAACTGTATTCGTACACGTTAACGAACCACTTAAGCTTGCCGAAATATTTGGTGCTGTTGTATTTTGAGTAACTGTAACTACAGTTGTGCTTGTACAGCCATTTGCAGGATTGGTTACCGTTAACGAATAATTTCCTACAGCAGAAACAGAGACCGTTGATGTATTCACATTCATTGGTTGCCAAGAGTATGTTGCTCCACCTGTTGTTGATGTACCGGTTAATACCACAGAAATATTTGCACAGGTTAAAGTACCACCCACACTCGCAGAAATATTTGGTGCTGTTGTGTTTTGAGAAACTGCAACCACAGTTGTGCTTGTACAACCATTTGCAGGATTAGTTACTGTTAACGAATAATTTCCTGCAGCAGAAACAGAGACCGTTGATGTATTCACATTCATTGGTTGCCATGTGTATGTTACTCCACCGGTAGTTGATGTACCGGTTAATACAACCGAACTATTTATACAGGTTAAAGTACCACCAACACTAGCTGAAATATTAGGTACCGTTGTATTTTGACTAACTGAAACTACTGTTGCGTTGGTGCAACCATTAATAGGATTTGTGACCATTAAAGAATAATTACCAACTGTGACTACCGAAACCGATGAGGTATTCGCATTCATTGGTTGCCAAGTGTAAGTTACACCTCCTGTTGTTGAAGTTCCGGTTAATACAACCGCAATAGTTGTACACGTTAATGAACCACCAACACTCGCCGAAATAGTTGGAACAATTGTATTTTGAGAAACTGCAACTACGGTTGTGTTTGTGCAACCATTAACAGGATTTGTAACTGTTAAAGAATAATTACCAACTGCTGTTACCGAAACAGAAGATGTATTCACATTCATTGGTTGCCATGTATAAGTTACACCACCTGTTGTAGAAGTTCCGGTTAATACCACTACGGTATTTGTACAGGTTAATGAACCGCTCACGCTTGCAGAAATATTTGGCTGAACCGTATTTTGACTTACGGCAACAACCGTGGTGCTTGTACATCCATTAATTGGATCTTTAACTACTAATGTATAATTACCTGCCGAACTAACAGACGTGCTCGCCGTTGTGACATTCTGCGGTAACCACGTATACGTTGCACCTGCAACAGTTGATGTTCCCGAAAGCGTAACTCCTAAATTAATGCAAGTTAAAGTTCCACCGACTGAAGCAGAAATAGTTGGTGCAACTGTATTTTGCGATACAGTTACCACCGTAGAATTGATACAGCCATTTACTGGATTAGTTGTGGTTAATGTATAATTACCGGCTGTAAAAACAGAAAGTGATGACGTAGTAATATTTCCCGGTTGCCAAGTGTATGTTGCGCCGGCCGTGGTTGAAGTTCCAGTAATAATAACAGAAAGATTTGTACATGTAAGCGAACCCGGAACAGAAGCACTCACATTTGGTATCACCGTATTTTGTACCACCGAAACAACTGCTGTATTTGTACAACCATTAACTGGATTTGTAATGTTCACTGTATAATTTCCAACTGCACTTACGCTAACCGATGAACTATTTACATTCATTGGTTGCCAAGTAAATGTGATACCGCCAATGGTAGAAGAAGCAGCTAAGGTTGCACTTGTATTTATACAGGTCAAGGTATTGCTTACACTTGTTGTAAATGTTGGAGCCGTTGTATTTTGAGTAATTGTAAGGACTGTATTAGTAGTACATCCTTTTGAATCGGTAACAGATACCGTATAATTTCCCGCACTTAAATTACTTGCTGTATTACTATTTCCACCGCTTGGCGACCATGTATACGTATATCCCGGTGTTCCACCATAAGCTGTAACGGTTGCCGAACCATTTTGCAAGCAATTACCATTCGTAATAGCCGTAACACTTACACTTAATGCTGATGTTGGTTGTGTGATACTTAAGGTGAACGTTCCCGTACAACTGTTTGCATCTTTTACATTCACTGTAAATACACCTGCAGCTAAACCGGTTTGCGAAGCGCCAATAAGATTTCCGGGCACCCATGTGTAAGTATATGGACCAACACCACCCGTTGAAGTTATGGCAGCCGAACCTGTGCTCGCCCCAAAGCAATTTACATTTGTTTGAGAGGTAACAGAAATAGTTAAAGTTGGACACGTATTTGTACAATTAGGAACTGTTGCCATACTTACAATTGTGTAGGTAGTTCCGTTTGCGTCTTTTACTTTAATTGGAAAAACAGTTGCTGTTGGTGGACTAACAGGACTTCCTGTGGCGGTCCAAACAGAAACTTGAGTGCCTGGACATAAGAAAGTACATGTTGCAAATGGACAAGCTGAACAGTTAAGTGATGTAGTTAAACTTGACCATACGTAAGGACCGGTTCCACCCGATACAGTTAATGAACCATTTGTTTGACAAATGTATAATGAACATGAACTAACTGTAATAAGTACAGATTCAGATCCGCACGCTAATGTGTAAACAACTGTATGCGTTCCAACCCCTGCTAACGATGGTGAAAAAACACCCGAAGCATTTACACCTGTTCCACTCCAACTTCCACCCGGTGTAGAAACAATGAGTGTGAACGAAGGATCGGTGATACATTTTTTAGGTGGGATACAAATAGATGGATCGCAACATGTAAAAGAAATAGCAGCACAAGCACCTGCAGCAATAGATTGAATATATCCTTGTCGCGCTGCTGTGGCACTGGTACCGGTACTTCCGCAAGCAATGATATCACCCGCGGAACTAACATGCACATCGTAAACATTAAATGCAGATGAGGTAGGATAAGTTGCCAATACATTTAAATTAGCATCATATTTTATAACTTGATTTTTAGAACCAACATACACGTTTCCGCAAGCATCAATATCTAATCCGCTATTTTGTACTGCGCTTCCTGCATATCCTCCACCCGGAATTGCTGCCGAACTAATAATTCCCAAGGTAGTAAGCGAACGTTTGTCAATTTGATTACCTCTGTGTGTGTAAAAGAAAGTACCGCTTGAACGAATGGCCATGATACCCGAGTTATTGTAACGGTAATTCTCGCACTTGTATGATAAAGCATATGAATTAGATGCTTTTTTCATGGCCGAGGAATTTGGCCCGCAAATAGAAAAATTTTGATTGATGTAACCTACCGTATCGTGCGATAAAAAATAATACTTTCCATTACCACTGGCACAGATCGATCTTACCTCTTGTGTAGGAAATAAATTTGCTGTGGTCACTTGTAAACTACTTACAACGTTCCCGGTATTCACGTCAATTTGATAAATATAAGGCAATGGTGGAATTGCGCCTCCGGTTCCTCCAACAACTAAACGCGTTTGATCGCAATTAAATGTAATGTTCCAAAATTCGGCTGATAACATTGGGCTTGGACTTGTATTATTCCAAACAAGACCACCTGCAGTATTCACCTTTATCATTTGCGCTACTGAACCTTGGGTTACATAAGAATTTCCTGCATTATCGGTTGCAAAAGTTCCAAGCCACGCTGTTGTATCATAAGGTGTGTTATAGGTCCATTGTAAAACTCCTGCGGGATTGTATTTAAGCAATTGCATTTTATTAACGCCGCCAATAATGTAAACGTTTCCTGCACCATCTTTTTCACACTCCCATACACAATCCCAATTCGACACAAAGTTAGGAGCTTGGATCCATGGATCGATGATCACTTTTTTTGTAACATCATACGTTCCCAATTCAAAACCAACGGCTTTACCTTTCACCACAAATTTTGAATTGATGATCTCAGCATTATTATCATCGTAAAATGTTAGGGGCGCATGATCCTTTAAATTCCCGAATTTTGTTTTTACATGTATATCTCCATCCAATTCTTTTCCAACTGTTCTATCGTAAACCATTTTTATGTGTGCAGGATCAGCACCCGGATGAAGTATGATGGCATATTTTAATCCGCCTTGCTTTGCAAAACTAAATTCTACATCAATGTTTGGATAGATCCCCTTGTAAATTATCTTTTCATAAGCCCTAATGTAATTGATGTTCCTTACACTTCCTCCGGCTAATTGGACATTGTAACTATGATAGTTGTTGGTTGGTGTGATCCCAATTAATTCCACATCATCACTTACGCCTTCCCATGTCATGTTCACAGTTTCTGTTTCATAGCGAACTCTGTTCTCTTCGGCTTCAAATGCTTTGTATTCTTCAGGACTAGAGATGCGACCTTTCATTTCTCTTTCTTTCTCTTCTTCTCTCTCTTCTTCTTCCTTATTTTTTTCAGCAGCTTTTAGAAAAGTATAGGTAATCCCTTTCTTTGTAAAATATATTTTTGTGTGGCTCTGATCAACTCCAAAAACAATAGGACTGCTTGTACCATTTTGCGAAACGAACTGACCTCTATTCTCAATAAATGAATTACTTCCCTGAAATTTTTTATTCCAAGTGTACTCATTTGAGTTAGTTTGAGCGGTAAGTTCCCTGGTAATTGACCCAAGCAACATTAGTATCAAAGCCTTGCAAAAAAACCGCATTTTCATTGTTATTCGTTCGATCTAAAAATTTGATGCAAAATATCCAGCTAAAGTATTGATACTCCACATGCTATAAAAGAGGGCCGCCCCCCTTTTCATATTTTTCAATTATCTTTACTTTTAACTAATAATCATGCGATTAGCTTCATTTTTGTGTTTTTTATTACTAGCCTCATTTGGATCATTTGGTTCTGATAACGATAGTCTAAAAGTTCTTTTAAAAAAAGTACGCGAAGCATCTTATCTCGATTCTACACGTTTAAGTAATGCTTGTAAAAAAGCGATGGCCTATGCGCACCAAGTTAAAGAAGAGGAAGAGGCCAATGCCGAAATTTGTATTTACAATGGTAATTATCTTTTTTATAAACGCAATTATGAAAAAGCGGCACAGCAATACAATAATTGTTTAAGGATCTCGCGTCAGATCTTATCCTCGCACTTTGAGATATTAGCGAAGATCCGATTGATGTATATTGATCGCGAATACGGTTTAACACAAAATACCATTGAGGAAGCACAGGCTTTACTTAACCAATGCATCAAATCGGGAGATCACGAAAATGAATTCGAACTTTACAATATCATTGGGATAGTGTATGAAGAAAATGGTGATCTTAAAAAAGCTGCGGAATTTTACATCAAAGGACTTTCAAAATCCGAATTAGTGAATGATGAATATTTCCAAGGTAATTTTCTTAATAATCTGGGTTTGATAAAATATTACATGGGTGAATTAGACAGCGCCGATGCGGATTTTAAAAAAGGAATAGATATAGTTAAGAATACAAATTACAGACGATTGCTAACCTATATTAAAATGAATCATTGCCTTGTTTCGGTGGGCAAAAATAGATTTGATGAAGTGAACACAACCTTTAAAGAAGTACTACGCTATTCGGTTCAAAATGATCTTCCAATAGAACTTGCCAATTCTTATGCTCTTTTAGGATCGGTGTACATTGAGAAGAACGACCTAAAAAAAGGCTTAGGTTATATAGATTCTGCTATTTATTTCTTTGATAAATATCATTTTAATAACGAACATGCAAGTGCTTTGCTAACCAAGGCAAATGTATTTCTCCAAATGAACGATGCTAAAAGCAGCGAGAAATTGGTTGAAGAAATTGAAGGACTTGTGTTGCGATCGAACAACGGCAGCGTTCGTTCTAAACTATTCTTTTTAAAATACGAACTCTGCGAAAAAAAACAAGATCATAAATGTGCCCTTTACAACTATCGAAAATATGTTGATCTCTTAGATAGCATTCACCGTGAAGTTAATAACCGCACCATTGGCGAATTACACTTAAGATATAACATCCAAAAGAAAGCCATTGAATTAGAGAAAGAAAAAACAAGATCAGTGTTGCTGCAAAAAAGCTATCAAGAGGAAGTATTCTTACGATGGATCATTATTGGTATTACCTTAGTACTTATTGCTTCACTTGTGGTTTTCTTTTATTACAGATATTATAGCACCATTAGAAAACAACAAGCGCAATTCAGCAAACAATTGATCATTAACATTGAGCAAGAGCGAAGTCGGATCGCGCAAGATCTGCACGATGATATAGGACAAAGTTTATCTATCCTTAAATCAAAATTCAATTCAAATCCAAAAGAACAAGAGGATAAGATCATTAACAAAGAAATTGAACGCGTTATTGAACAAACGCGACAAATATCTAAAAATCTTTTTCCTTCTTACGTTGCTAAAGTTGGTTTAAAAACAGCCATCGAAGGACTAACAGAAACCTTGCAAAAAAATTCGCATCTCGAGTGTAGCTACGAATTATCGAATGATACAGATGCTATTCCCGCAAATATTGCAACACACGTGTACAGGATCATACAAGAATGTTTGAATAATACCATTAAACATAGTCAAGCAACTGCACTAAAGATAGAGATCACAAAAAAGAATGATCATTACCATTTAATATACCTGGATAATGGAAATTGGGACACCCATCAGACTAAAAAAAGTTTAGGGATCGGATTACTTTCCATAAAAGAACATGCCAAGATCATTTCGGGAATATTATCTTTACATAAAAATGAACCAAAAGGATTTAAACTGATACTTGAATTTTAAACAACACCAATGAAACTTTTAATTGCCGATGATCATCCCATATTTAGAAAAGGTTTAATAGATCTTCTAAATACCACGTACGATAATGTTGAGTTCATTGAATGTTCAAATGGCTTGGATGCTTTAAATGAGATCATGTTCAAAAAACCGGATATAGCGATCTTAGATATTAATATGCCGGGCAAGAACGGGCTTGAACTTACTAAACTTGTAATGGATAACGAACTCTCCACAAAAATAATCATCCTTACAATGTATAAAGAGAAAGAGATGCTTAAAAAAGCCATGGAGTTTGGTGCCAGAGGTTTTATATTAAAAGATTTTGCGGTTGACGAACTTACTAATTGTATCAACCTTGTTCTTGCCGATCAAAAATATATTGGTCCTACCTTAGAAAATAGTATGGATGGAATTGGTCCCATTGATCAAAAACAACAACAGGTTTACGAAAAAATAAAACAATTAAGTCAGGCCGAATTAAAGACCTTGAAGCTTGTTAACCAAAATAAATCGTCGAAAGAAATTGCCGAACTTTTATTTTTAACCGAAAAGACCATAGAAAATTACCGCTCAAAGATCTGTCAAAAATTGGAACTTCCTCCGCGCAATAATAGTTTGGTATTATGGATCAGCGAAAACAAAGAACTGTTATCGCTGCTTAATGAGTTTTGATGATATTAAAAGCCATCTGCCCCACACAAACGCTCGACATAAGCCAAACCATAAATAAGCCTAAATATCTTTTGAGAACCCTCATTTTATTTTAAATTTACAAAAAATTAGCTACAAATGAAAATACTGATCACCGGAGGAGCAGGCTTTATTGGCTCGCATGTTGTTAGATTGTTTGTGAATACCTATCCAAACTACCAGATCTATAATTTAGATGCCCTTACCTATGCCGGTAATTTGGCAAACCTCAGCGATATTGAAAAGAAACCGAACTATACATTTGTGAAAGGCGATATTGTGGATGCTCCTTTTATTAATGCACTTTTTGAAAAAGAACAATTTAACGCCGTTATTCATTTAGCTGCCGAAAGTCATGTTGATAGAAGCATCACCAATCCTTTGGAATTTGTTATGACCAATGTAATTGGCACCGTTAATTTATTGAACGCTGCAAAAGTTCTATTTAAAAAACCAAACACTACCTTCAAACGTTTTTACCATGTAAGTACCGATGAAGTTTACGGAGCATTAGGAGATACAGGCATGTTTGTTGAAACTACGTCGTACGATCCTCACAGCCCCTACTCTGCTTCCAAAGCAAGTAGCGATCATTTTGTACGTGCTTATCATGATACCTATGGTTTGCCTTGTGTAATTTCTAATTGCAGTAATAATTACGGACCAAATCATTTCCCCGAAAAATTAATTCCGCTTTGTATCAATAATATCTTAAATAATAAACCACTGCCTATTTACGGCAAAGGCGAAAATGTTCGCGATTGGTTATATGTGGTTGATCATGCACGCGCCATTGATGTGGCTTTTCATAAGGCAAAAGATGGAAGTACGTATAATATTGGCGGACATAATGAATGGACCAACATTGATGTGATCCGTTTATTGTGTCGCATTATGGATAAAAAATTGAACCGCGCTGCAGGAACAAATGAGAAGTTGATCACATTCGTTACCGATCGCGCAGGACATGATCTTCGTTATGCCATTGATGCTACCAAATTAAAAAATGATCTTGGTTGGGTGCCAAGCGTTACGTTTGAAGAAGGCTTAGATAAAACCGTTGATTGGTATTTGACTAATAGCGAATGGTTGAATAATGTTACCTCAGGTAATTATTTAAAATATTATCAAAAGCAATACGCTGATAGATAACCTACAAAAAAACATTGGGGCTTTTTTAACTACGAAAACCACAAAATCCGAATAGATATCGGGACTACACGAAATGCACAAAACTTTTCGTGGCTTTCGTGTAAAAATTTCGTGACTTTCGTGGTTATTGCCTCTAATACCCTGGAAAACAAAAAACCCCTACGAATTCGTAAGGGTTTTCTTTTACTAAAATAATTTCTTATTGCTTAATAACACGTGTTGCTGTTGTTTTACCATTATTCACAACACTTACAAAATAAACTCCTGCATTATATCCCGAAAGATCAATGCGCTCATCCAATAAATTTACTTTATTGTAGGTAGTTTGTTTTATCACTTTGCCCAATACATCGGTAATGATCACTTCTGTTTTTGAATCGCTTGATAAAGAAGCAACTTTTAATTGGAACTCATTTGCGAATGGATTTGGAAGGATCTTCACACCAAAATTATTGCAAGCCGATACATCGCGCAATCCTGCACCAGGTGCATTCGAGATCTCAAAATTTGGTTGATTGATATCGAAAAAAATATTTCCAATAGATTCAATTTTGATGCGACATGTTGAAATAACTGTGGTTACTGTTGGAATAGTTATTAATTCGCTGCCATCATTTGTTGTATTTGCCACAAGTGTTGTGAATGTATTTCCCGAATTATACGAGATCAAGATATTTATGCTCGCACAACTAACCGGAGCCATATTAGTATTATTTACATTCCATGTAATGGTTTGTTGTCCGCCCGAAGGCCAAACAATTCCAACTGCATTTGGATACGTAATATCAAACGGACCAACACCTGCAACCGTTGTAACAGAACATTGCTGATAACAAACTCCACCGCCTGTCATTTTATTATCGCGCGCGGTTAATCTAAAATTCAACGATTGAGCATTTGTTGGAATATACTCGCCAATTAATGTTTGATATTGACCGCTTAATGCTTGACTTTGTGGTGGGAACATACGATTTCCGGAAGCAACCGGAACATACGAACGGAAAAATGGTTTTATACCCGAATTCCAATTACCCGCTGCAGGACCTGCATCACGCTCTTCCCACGAAAAAGTTAGAGGATCACCATTAGGATCGGAACCGCTACCTGTTAACGTAAATGCTGTGTTCACAGGGATATTATAATTAGTTAAAGCATTAACTACCGGAGGTTGATTACCTGTAGTTGTTGTAACCGCACACGCATTTCCTCCACCAGTTTGAGTAAAATTCACGATCTCATCATAACTGGTTGCATGAAAATAGGCGATACTATTTCCCGCGATATTTTGTGAACCGCAAATTCCTGCATAACCCATAATAGTAATTCCACTTCCAGGTTCAACCGAAGTTCCTGCATTACGATTTCCACTGCAACTTCCTGCACCGGATGATGCATTGAATGTGTGATTTCCCGAGAATTGATGTCCCATTTCATGCGCCACATAATCCACATCGTATGGATCTCCAACAGGACTTGGACTACCTGTAATTCCTCTTGCTTTATTTCCGGCACTGCAAACACACCCTAAATTTGCTAATCCGCCACCACCTGTACTGAATGTATGGCCAATATCAAAATTTGCTGTTCCAATTGTTGCTGTAATAACAGTTTGACTTTCGTTAATTAAAGTATTTGCATTATTGTTTCCCGCAAATGGATCGGTTCCGGCATTTGTAAAAATAACATTGGTCTCTGTTGCAACTAAAACCATACGTACTGCTACTTCTGTTTGATAAATGCCTGTTACGCGATTGATGGATGTAACAATTTTTGCTAATGTTTGCGCATTTGTTGGTGTTGCCGAACCTGTTGCTGCCACTGCATATTCGCCTGTACATGCAACTGCTAAACGATACGTGCGTAAGTTAGCCCCCACGCACGCCGCCGGTGGCATTAGTGCTGCGCTTTGCAGACTTGTTACGTTTTCTTTTTTTTTCGGTTGTTGATCGCTGCCTTCTAATCCAACTTCCTGAGATCTGTCTTGCTCAGGCTTAACAAAATCTGCGGTATAATATGTAATATAATCAGCTGTATTTTGCAAACAATACGGATCAATAAAAAAATCACCATTGATGCTGCGGATCATTCCATGAAAACCAAATTCGTTCACATCAATTTTTCCGTTCGCATACACATCGGTGATGCCTTTTATAGAATACGTTTTAATATCAGGATAAGCCGCAGCTAAAGCAGGCTCCATGATAGGCGACTCTACAACTTTAAATAATTGCATTTGTCCATTTGGAGCAGGTAAGGTAATGATGCAATTACTATTATTAATAAGCGTAGAATTTTCATGAGGCGCAGTTGCCAATTGCGCTTTTAAATTCGTTAAGTTCAAATTATATACAAGGTATTTAGTTGGTACGATCTGACGTTTACCATTGAGTGCAACATCTTTATCTGTGCTCGCGCTCCAATGATTCTCTCCACTTTGAGCATTTGTTCCCAAACAGAATACTAAAGCAATAGCAGGTAAAATTAATTTCATTTGATAGGTTTTTAGTATTTCAAATATACAAAAACTAAGTTCTTGTAGCAAATAAAAGGGCGCTTAATTGTTTAGAATTTAGTAAAGAAAAGGCTTTAGCTCAGGGTCATTTACCTGTTCGCCCTGACTTCTTTGGTAAAAATTGTATAGTCTAATATTCGTATTCCCAAAAATGCTACTATAGTACTTATACGCATCCCTAGTTCTAAATTTAACACTTTGTGCTTTTTCTCCCTCAAGCTCAACTCTTTCGCGCACGAATAATTTTCGAATAAAAAAAAGATTGGTGCCACACTTGTAAGGGAACGGATTTTTTAATTGATGTCCGTACTTATTTTTAAAAAGAAAAGGTTTTGTTCCATTTGAGTAACCCCTTTCCACAGCGTATTTAGCACTATCTTCCTTAACAAAACCAATAGAAGATTGATACAAAAAATCTTCCTCAAGAATTACATAGAAATTTTCATTCATAACAATATTCTGTTGAACTTTTAAGGTGGAATCGATGAAAATATTATTTCTTTTTCCTCCTAATAAAGAATCGCTGCTTTGCGAATACATAAAATAAACTTTACAAAAATCGATCTGTCCTAAAGCAGAATAAATAATGGATCGATTTCGATATTGCGCTTCAGCCATAACTAATTCGGCCGACTTCTTATCACCTACCTTTAAATAACCGTCAATCTTACGCTGATCATTTTGCAGTCTAATTACGATGGCCCCAAATTTCAAATTTTGAATTTGCCATGATGCTACTTTTACGGCGCGCCGATGGTATTTTTTGAATTCTTCACGGTTATGATAGTCCTTATCACTTGATCTTTGTTCTTGCGCAATTAATGACATGCTAATGAATAGCATCAAAAAACTGCAGCAAATTCTATTTGATAATAGAACCATTATTTGTTTTATCTTTTTTGGTTGGTACCACAAAACTCAATTCACCTTGTGAATTCTCGGCCATCAATATCATTCCTTGACTTTCGATACCTTTTATTTTTCGAGGTGCTAAATTTGCCAAGATACTTACTTGCACTCCAATGATATCTTCGGGTTTATACCATTCGGCAATTCCGCTCACAACCGTGCGTACATCAATACCGGTATCAATTTTAAGTTTCAATAATTTATCGGTTTTAGGAACACGTTCAGCTTCCAAAATAGTTCCTACGCGAATATCCATTTTCGAAAAATCATCAAAAGAGGTCTCTGCCTTTTGAGAAGGGATATTATTCGCAGGAGTATTTTCTTTTTTGCTATTTTCCAATTTTGCTAACTGAATTTGTATTTGCTCATCCTCAATTTTCGCGAACAGTAATTCTTCTTTTGCAATAACGTGATTGGTAGGCAAATTATTTGTCTTTTTTGCGAACAACCATGTTAAAGGATTAATATTTAAGCTCGCAAATAATTTTTTGGATGTAAAAGGTAAAAATGGTTCACTTAAGATCGCCAAATTAGTAGTGATCTGCAAGGCAATATTCATGATCGTTTTTACGCGCTCTTCATCCGTTTTAATTAATTTCCAAGGTTCTGTATCTGCTAAATATTTATTTCCCAAACGCGCTAAATTCATTAACTCAGTTAAGGCTTCTCTGAATTTAAAATGTTCCAAAGGTTCGCTGATCTTATTGGGGAATTTTGATAATTCTTCCAACACGATCATATCTTCCTTGCTGAATTTTTCGGCCTGTGGCACTTTGCCATTGTAGAATTTATGCGTGAGAACAACAGTACGATTCACAAAATTTCCGAGGATCGCCACTAATTCGCTATTGTTCTTTGTTTGAAAGTCCTTCCACGTAAAATCATTGTCTTTTGCTTCAGGCGCATTAGAGCATAAAGTGTAACGCAATACATCTTGCTGCCCTTTGAATTCGTGCAAATATTCGTGCAACCACACCGCCCAATTGCGTGAGGTTGAAATTTTATCGCCTTCTAAATTCAAAAATTCATTGGCAGGAACATTATCTGCTAAAACAAATTCACCATGTTCCATTAACATGGCAGGAAAAATAATGCAATGAAAAACAATATTATCTTTTCCAATAAAATGGATCAAACGCGATTCTTTATTTTGCCAATAGTCTTTCCAAGTATTAGGCAATAATTCTTTTGTAGCACTAATATATCCAATGGGCGCATCAAACCACACATACAATACTTTTCCTTCGGCACCCGCTATTGGAACTTTTACGCCCCAATCTAAGTCGCGCGTCATAGCCCTTGGCTGTAATCCATCTCCGCTTTCTATCCAACTTTTGCATTGTCCGTACACATTTGGTTTCCAATTACTGTGCGAATCGATGTATTCTTTTATTTTTGGTTGCAATTTATCTAAGGGCAAGAACCAATTCTTTGTTTGTTTTAAAACAGGTTTACTTCCACTTAAAGTAGATTTAGCATCAATAAGATCCGTTGCATTTAAGGATGATCCGCATTTTTCGCACTGATCACCATAGGCATTTGGGTTGGCACACTTAGGACAAGTTCCTGTAATATAACGATCGGCCAAAAATTGTTTTGCTTCTTCATCGTAATATTGCTCGGTAATTTGCTCTGTAAATCCACCCTTATCATAAAGCGTTTTAAAAAAAT
>JAHEYC010000107.1 GCA_023251775.1 Sphingobacteriaceae bacterium
TTTAAAAGTGCATCCCATTTAATGTGTGTATTACACAATACGCAAGGATTAGGTGTTCGTCCTGCTAAATACTCTTCCACAAAATTATTGATGATGAATTCGCCGAACTCTCCTCGTATATCTAAAATATAATGCGGAAAGCCCATATCAACGGCCATCGTTCGTGCATCATTGATACTATCCAAACTGCAACAACCTGTTTCGCGCGTGCTTGAACCCGAACTTGTATAATCCCAGGTTTTCATAGTTATGCCTATAACTTCATAACCTTGTTCATGAAGCATCATAGCGGTAACACTGCTGTCGATACCGCCACTCATAGCCACTAATACCTTACCTTTTTTACTCATGGGAGAGCAAAGGTACTAACAAAATCGTTTCAAATAAGAGGAATTTTGGTTTTAGTCTTTTATAACTTTTATAGGCTTTATTCCCTTTTCGCTTGAGAAATGGATGAGATACATGCCTTTATCCAATGAAGATGTGTTAATTATGGTTTCGCCTGATATTTCTTTTCTAAAAATTTCTTTTCCTGCAATATCCGTTAATTTGATCATAATTGGTTTCTCAACACTAATTTTTAATTCATCTTTAAAAGGATTTGGATATATTTTTAAATAATTATTACTCTGATCTACTAAATTCAAATTCGTACAAACAACTACATATTGCGTTATAAAAGTGGTTGCAGTACAGGAACCCGACACTGCTGTGACCGAATAAACAGTTGTTACACTTGGCGAAACTAAAATGCTGGCAAAATTAGATCCTGTACTCCACGTATACGATGTTGCGCCTGTTACGTTAATAGTTGCCTGATCGCCTGCACAAATAGTTGGTGAAAGCGAACTAATAGTTATCTCAGGCAAAACCGTGGCCTTTACTGTTTGTGAACTTGCGCAATTAAAATTATTTGAGAACACCGTGTATGTTGTACTTACGCTTGGTGTAACAACAATGGAAGATGAATTTGGACCGATACTCCAAGTATACGTACTCGCACCACTAGCGGTTAAGGTTACAGAATTTCCCGCGCAATCTGTTGGTGAATTGATGCTAATAGTTGGTGTTGCGTAAACAGTAACAAGAACATTTGCCGAAACCGGACAAGTTCCTGTATACACCGAAACAACATAATTTCCATTATTGGCCGCAACAATATTTGTTATAGTTGGACTTTGCAATGCACTTGTAAATGATGAAGGGCCCATCCATAAAAATGTTGGCGTAGCAGTACTTGTATAATTCACATTTAAATTAATTGCTTGTCCCGAACAAAGTGGTCCGTTACCTGTTGCGGTTGCAGTAATTGGAGCAGACGGACCGGGAGTTGGAATACCAACGTAAATATCATAATCTTCTGTTTCGCCGCGTAAAAAAGTGGTACATGGATTATTTGCTGTACCCCATTGCTCAAGTCGTACTCGTAATCTGTATTTGCCATTGGGTTGTGCAGCGGGAACCGTAACATTAAAGGTAAATGTTGCCGAGATCAACATAAGACCGCTTGAAAAAAATTCTTCCGCAGGAACAGTAAAAATATTATCGCCACTCCAATCAATATAAACTCTTACACCATATTGATGTACTATTCCTGATGCCGAAATTGAAAACGTAATAGTTTGTCCTGCATTTGTTCCAACAAACTGATTGCAATAATAATTATAGCCATCGGCAAATGGTCCGCACGCATTAGTGGAGTTAGAGATATTTGTTGCTGCTCCAACAGTAACAACATTCGAAATATAGCGCTCTGCACAACCGTTAGTATAACTTGCTGTGCAATAAGGCGAGGGATTATTTAATTGTGCAGTGGCAACTAATGAAGAAAAAATAATCAATATGGCTGCAAATGATCTTAGCATTCTAATCCTTTATTACTTTTATTGGTTTGATATTCGAACTACCAATAACGTGAATAAAATAGATCCCTTTTGATAATTGAGAAGTATTGATAGTTACCTCACCATTAATTTCTTTCCGTAAAACTTCTTTTCCTGATACATCCATTAATTTTATTTGAATGAGGTCTTTGGAAACTATCTTCAATTCATCCTTGAATGGATTAGGATAGATCTTCAGTTGATCATTATTGATCGATACCATTTTTATTCCTGTACAAATAACAACCGATTGTGTGATGCTGGAATTGTTCGAACAAATTCCATTTGTTCCTGTAACCGTATATACTGTTGTAGAAGTTGGCGAAACAACAGCAATAGATGAATTTCCGCCGCTTGGCATCCAAGTATAATTTGTAGCGCCATTTGCAGTTAATGTTGCTGAATTTCCCGAACAAATAACCGTTGTATTACTTGACGCAGAAACCAAGATCGATGAATTTTGAACCAATACAGTTGAAGTTGAAGTGCAATTTCCTAAAGTAGTTGTCCATTGTAAAATATTTGCACCCACACCTACTGCCGTTAAACCAGTATTAGGTGAATTTGGATTTGTAATTATTGCTGCACCTGAAACCAGCGTCCATGAACCTGTTCCAACAGATGGCGTATTTCCTGAAAGTGTCGCTGTATTACTACAAATGGATATTGATGGCCCCGCAACTGCGGTTGAAGGTGCAGGATCAACGTTAATAGAAATTGTTGCAGGTGCGCCAAAACACGAAGCATTATTTCCGATAACTGTATAAGTTGAAGCAATTGTTGGAGAAACAACAATAACACTTCCACTTCCACTCGGTTGCCAATTGTATTGATTTGCACCGCTCGCTGTTAAAGTTGCCGAGTTACCACTACAAATTGTAGTTGAGCTACTCACCACATTCAAAGTTGGTGTTACAAAATTTGTAATGGTCATTTGCGAAACTGTTGGTCCGCAATACGGATTTGAACAGGTCCATTTAAAAACATTAACGCCTGCTCCCAAAGAAGTGACGCCAGATGTTGGCGAATTTGAAGATGTTATAACTGCACTTCCACTAACTAGCGACCAAGTCCCTATGCCCATAGTTGGTGTATTACCGGCGAGTGTTGCCGTTGTTTGCATACATAAACTTTGCGAAGGACCTGCATTTGCAATGGTTGGTGTAAAAAATGTTACCGACATGGTAGAGGAAGAGAGACAACCAAGATTTCCTATGGTCCATTTTAAAACATTATAAGGTAAAGTTGGAATAAAAGAAGTTAATGAGTTGGCAACATTTACTTGTGTAATACCTGCACTTCCTTGAATAACCGACCATGTTCCCGTTCCAATGGCAGGAACATTACCCGCCAACACTGTACTTGTATTTTGTGCGCAAGTGGTCCATGAAGGGCCCGCGTTAGACGGAGTTGGACTTTGATTTACAGTTACGCTTGTAGTTAACGAAACAGGACAAGCCGTGCCACACGAAACTGTTACAGAGTAATTACCCGAATGTAAAGGTTGTGCATTTGTAATAGTTGGATTTTGCGCAGCAGAAAAAAATGCATTTGGTCCACTCCATGTATAAGAAGGCGTACATTGTGATGTATACGTCAAATTTAAACTCAAGGTATTTCCCGAACAAACGGTAGAATTACTTGAAGCCAATGCATTGCTAATAACGGGCGAGGTAGTTCCAACGTAAACATCATAATCTTCTGTTTCTCCACCGGCGTAATTATTACAAGCATCGATCGTAGGACCGGCGGTGCTGGCAACACATCTTACTCTCAATCTATAAGTGCCGTTTGGTTGCGCGGGAGGAATAATAACGGTGTATGTGCCCCATCCACCTGCGGGAATAGTTCCCGGCGAAGCCGCAACAAGCTCTGCAGGATTTGAAAAAATATTATCCAAATTCCAATCAATATAAACAGCAACACCTTGCGCAAAAATATTGCCTACTTGAATACTAAATGTAACTGCCTGCCCTGCTGTAACCGAAAGATTATGTTGGCATTTATGATAGATATAATTTCTGAAACCAATGGCAGGAAAATTTTGCGCGTTACATCCTGAGTTTGGATTATTGATATTTACATTAGCGCTATATGTAATAACACTATGAATAAAATCATTTACAAAATTCCCGGGCATATTAGAAGGGCCGGGTTGGTTACACGGACTTTGAATATACAAAGGAAAGCAATAAGGTGTAGGAAAATTAATAGGTTGTGCTTTTAAACCTGTACTTATTCCCAGAATAAATAGAATAATTAAAGCGAATTGAATTCCAATTTTATTTCTCATCAAGTAAAGATATAAAACAAGGCAAGAAATGCAAGAGAGGGGAACTGTTAAAGGGCTATCTATTTAGGGAAATACACTTTTGAATTAGTGTTCAAGCGTTGGGTTTAAAAAAAACCGATCACCACCATTATTAAAACGAATAAGATTATTGCGTATACCTTTTTCATGCCTGCCCTTATATATCAATACGGCTGTGGGGGCTTAAAGGTTGGTGACTGGGCCTCAGTGAGTTATTTACCCTTATCTTTAGTGCTTTTTGGCGTAACGCTGCCTGTTTTTGGGGTGGAGGAAGTTTCTCCCGGTATTTTATTCTTTTTAAAATATTCTTCCGATTCTTTTTTATTAGCTTCCACACCATTCTTAAATAATTCCTTACTCTTCAATTTTCCTTCTTTGTCTTTGTAGATCCAAACGCCGTCTTTATGTCCGCCTTTATAAACACCGGTTGCTGCTGCAATTCCATTAGGAAAATAATAACTTGCTTTTCCTTCCAATTTTCCATTCACATATTTTCCTTCGCCTTTTACTAATTTGCCATCGTAAAATTGTTTAAAGGGACCATCCTCTAAACCGTTCTTAAATATTTTTTCTTCTGCTAATGTTCCATCAGGCAAATACACCAAACATTTTCCGTCTTTTTTTCCCACCTTGTAATTATCCTTGCTTATCATGGCACCGGCATCATCATAAAATATCCAAACACTGTCTTTTTCTTCTTTAATATATTTTCCTTGCGCCATTAACTTACCGGTTAATTGATGATACATTTTTGCATAAGCAATTGTTCCGCCATCTTTGTAATACGTAACAGCTCTTCTTGCTGTATCTCCGGGATAATAATGTTTAAACGTTCCTACAGGTTTATCATCTTTAAATTCGCCTTCGTACACCAACTCGCCTTTATCGTTCTTCTTTTTCCAATAGCCTTGTTTTTTTCCTGAAGCATCAAGAGTTTGGGCATTAGCTGAATAACAAATTAAGATAAGAAGAGGAAGAATTAATTTTCTCATATACACCATAATACAATGTTAAAGTAAAGATACCTAAATTTTGAAGCTGGGTTGAGTTTGTTAATCTTTTTTAGTAATTATATGCAATGGGACTCATGCTTCGACAAGTTCAGCACAAGGATGACGCTGATCTTTTAAGATTTGTTATGATTGATCTGCGCTGATCATAAAGATCTGCGTTATCTGCGTTCTATGAAAGCAGGTATTGATCCTTATCCATTTTTATCACCCCATCATCAATCAATTCATTAAAGGCTTTTATCCAGGTATCGTTATGATATTTGGTCATTAGCACTTTCATTTCTTCTATCGTTTGGGTTTTTGATCGGAGAACTTCCACAATATGATGCTTTACTTTATCGTAGTTCTTTGGTTTTTTTGATAAACATACATCGCAATAACCACAATCGGTATTATTAAATTCGTTGAAATAAGTAAGTAATTGAACTTGTCGGCAGATCTTATCATTATTCACATAATTGATGACCGCATGAATACGTTTATGATGATTATGTTTTAATTGCGCATAATTCTCGGGATCTAATTCAATGTGCTTGGCATCCACTCTTCCTTGAACAAAAATTAATTTTGGTAAATTACTTTGAGGAATATAAGAAATGATCTTGAACGAATGCAATAATTGCAATTGCTTCACAAGATCATCTAATCCTAATTTTACTTTGTACACCAGATCTTTTTCGTTAATGAAGACATAATTCTCAAATAAACCACCGTAATTACGCAGTAAGGTTTTTATCAACGGCTCGTAACTTGGATTTTTTATTTGATACTCATACAAATTTTCTTTATCGCTTAATACCATCACTTTCGAAGGCTCAAAGCCTGCATCAAATAAAGAAAGGTAATTTTGCTTTTCGAGAAATTTGATACTGTTGTAAACAATAATGGGGTGCAAATTATAACTCTTACATAATAATTCAATATCAAGATCCACACTTGTGCCCTCGCCCGCTCCAATTGCAATTTGAAAATAATTTCCAATAGCTTGATACGTTTGTTTTATTTGTTCAAGTGTTGGAAAAGCATATTCAAAATTATCGAGCAAGCGTTGCTCATCGCGTTTATTGAAAAAAATAGTGGAATAAGCTGTCTTTCCATTTCGTCCTGCTCTGCCCGCTTCTTGAAAATACGCTTCAATACTATCGGTAAGATCCAAGTGCACCACAAAACGAACATCTGGTTTATCAATTCCCATTCCAAATGCATTGGTGGCACAAATTATTTGAATGCGATTATTTATCCAATCATCTTGAATGCTTTGTCTATCGTCGTATTTTAATCCTGCATGATAAGCTTTTGCTGTAAAATTCTTTTGTTGTAATAATTTACTTACTTCTTCTGTTTTTCTTCTATTGCGAACGTAAACAATTCCCGACCCCCCAATGTTTTGCACTAATTTCAATAAACGCTCCAATTTATTTTCCTCTAATTGCACTACATAACGCAAATTGGCTCGCAAGAACGATTGATGAAATACGTTTTGATCTTTAAATTCTAATCTTACCTGAATATCTTTTATAACTTCTTTAGTAGCGCTTGCAGTAACAGCAATAATGGGGACTTTATCAAAATACTCACGCACTTCGGCTATTTTCATATAGCTTGGTCTAAAATCATAACCCCATTGCGAAATACAATGCGCTTCGTCGACAGCAATTAGAGTAATTGGCAAATAGCTTAATTGCTTTCTAAAATCCTCATTTTGCAAACGCTCGGGCGAGATATACAAAAATTGCACATGTCCCATTGAAGCATTGTTGAGCGAAATTTGAATTTGCTTATAATTCATCGCAGCTGTAATTGCCACTGCCGAAATTCCGCGTTGCTTTAAATTATCAACCTGATCATTCATTAAAGCTACCAGAGGAGAAATTACCAAGGTTGTTCCTCCCAAAGCTAAACCCGGCAATTGAAAACAAATAGATTTTCCGCCACCGGTTGGCAAAAGTGCGAGTGTATCTTTTCCATTCAGCACTGAAAGGATGATCTCTTCCTGAAACGGACGAAATTCATTGTGTCCCCAATACTTTTTTAGAATGGAAAGAATATTTGTCTTTTGATCTTCGATGACATAAAAATAAAAAAACTCAGCGGATTACTGAGTTTTTTATTTATCGAAGTTTATTCACCAAACACGGCCACATCGTCGATCTCCCATCTGGAGCCGGCTACAGCGGTTCCTGTGTATTTAAAAGCAATGCGCGTATTAGCTGATTTATATGGGTTTAAAGAAATATTACCGCTATTTACCCAATTAAAACTTCCGCCCGAGAGCGTTGGATTTAAATTAACCCAAGTTGCCGAATTAGGATTGCCAGACGAATAATTGGTAGAGACATATACTTCAAGTGTTGGTCCTGAATAACTATAAGCCGACTCAAAAGAAAAACGAGGATTTGGTGCCGCGGTTAAATTTATGGATGGTGAAATGAACCATGTTTCACAAGGCTGATTGGCACTGTTGATGTAATTACTTATTTCGGCATAATTTCTACCACTGTAAGTTCCACCAACCCAATTTACAGTGCCTGTAACATTATAGTTTATCCAACCTCCAATAAAAATATTGCTTCCATCAAAATCGGCCATAACAATAGGACAACCAGCGCTCGCCAATTTAACTTCGCTAAAATTACGGATCGTAAATTGCAGATCTGCATTGTACTGACCAGCGATCAATGTCATTGTTCCTACTCCACAAGGCGTTAAATTATTCGCAAAATTACAATAGCCCGAACTGCGTACTGCCACTGAAATGCTTGTGGTAGGATCGATCATCATCCGATCGATGCTATATTTCCCAACGGCATCAGCAAATGGTTTGTTTTTACTGCCCGCAGTAAATTCAGCCAAATTAATTTTAACCAAACGTGATTGAAATGGTGTGTGACCATTCACATCAAAGGCTAATAATTGATTCAATGTAACAAGTGTTGGTGTAACCGGATTTCCAGAACTTAATTTCACAACGCGCTTTTCAATATCAACAGAATCTAATTGCACCATATCTCCATAATCGTTCAATATAACACCATTTAAATTAATGCGGATCTTATCACCAACGTACAATCCCCCCGAATTCACTAATTTTACTTGTAAAGCTCCTGTTGCATCTTCTACATAAACTGTTTTGTAAATATTTCCGCTTGTTTCGTCGGCGGTAACTGTACATTCTAAATTTACATCGCCCCTAAATTTATACCATTGGCTAAGCGGAGGTGTAGATTGTAAATAATATTTTACATAACATTTACGGATAGAATCAATTTTTATATAACTGCTTACCGCAGGTGCTTGCTGAGCCGGAGGAAGATCAAATTTCTTTTTGCACGAAACATTAATCACCAACAATGATGAAACGATAAAATTATATATGATCCTTTTCATTTTCTTAATTTTCCTTTACAATAACATCATCCAGTTCATAGGTTGTTGATCCACCGCTTGTGGTACTTACATATCTAAATGCGATGCGTGTATTTGCGTTCTTAAAAGCGTTAAGCGAAATATTTCCGGAACCTGTCCACACATATGAGCCCGGATTATTTGGTGATAATATAACGCCCGACATTGTGGTCCATGTTGCCGTAGTTGGTGCACCTGAAACATAATTAGTTGATACACGAACTTCTAAGATAGGTCCGGTAAATTTTGCAGCCGTTCTAAATGAAAGATTTGGATTTGAAGACGCTGCTAAATTAATGACAGGTGAGATCAACCAATTTTCTGTGTTTGTATTTCCGGAAACGTAACCTGAGCACTTAGCAAATTTATCGGAAGCAAATGAACTGGCTGACCACGTTACTGCCGAATTGCTTACCGACTGAGCCGCCCAGCCACCATTAAATAAATTACTGTCCTCAAAATCATCTTTAAAATAAATTGTACATCCGGCACCGGTCATGTTTGCTTCGGACGGATTTCGAATAGACATTTGCGGAGTTCCCTTATAAGAAGTTGCTATTCCAATAATAGTGCCATTGCCGGTTGGGGTTTTTTCGAGAGCAAATTTTGCGTAGTTACTTGTGCGCACTATTAACTGCGAGCCATTGCAATCTTGTAAAATACGATTTAATGAATCGCCCAAAATTGGATCTGACCAAAATTGGTTGGCATGTATTGGTAAAAAAGCAACATTAGTTAGTTGAATAAGATCACCTAAATAAGTCGACATATTTCCATTGAACTGCGAAATACTTATGACGCGTGGTTGCGGGTTAGCGCCACTCTTAAACTTTACAACATGTTTTTCAAAATCGAGTGAATCAATTTCTAAAATATCGGTATCCACATTCAAGTTCACATCCAAACCGTTTAAATTCACACGAATTGAATCACCAACAAAAAAACTTGAATGTTGCGTAAAGTCTAAGTGAATTCCGCCGGTATTATAACGATCGCGCAAATAAACTTCTTTATAAAAATTACCGCTTTGCTCATCCGCTACAACTACGCCAATAAAATAAACATCTTGAGTAAATCTGTGCGAGCAACTATTGGTACAGGTTGCAATAGAATTCAATTCTGCGGCAGAATATACTTTATGTCCCAAAATATCAGTCACAGGAGGTTGAATTGGCTTTCGTTTACAGTTATTGAAAGCAACAACTACCAAGCACAACATAAGATATTTAAAAA
Source organism: Sphingobacteriaceae bacterium (assembly GCA_023251775.1). Taxonomy (GTDB): domain Bacteria; phylum Bacteroidota; class Bacteroidia; order B-17B0; family Aurantibacillaceae; genus Aurantibacillus. Next base: position 9,846 of record JAHEYC010000107.1, read on the forward strand.
GTTGTTTCATGCTTTTAAAAATTAAAATTAACTGTTGCCATAAATGTAGTGCCACTCATATAATTATATTTATTATCAAATTTACTTACGTTTGAATAATCCCAACGTAATTGCTCAAAGCCGCTGGTGATAATATTCTTATTATTTAATAGATTATTCACGCTTAAATTAAAATTGAGAAAATATTTTTTCATCACTCTGAACGATTTTCCTGCATTAAAGTTAATGGTATAGTAACTTGGCAATTGCTCTTGGTTGGTGATCAAACTTACCTGAGGATCGGTGGAAACATATTTTGCAATAGACTCAGCAGTTCTTCTATCCGGATTTGGATCGATATAGATCTGATCAAAATAATTGAATGTAATGCCTGCGAACCAGAATTTTTTAGCGTTGTAGCGATAACCAATTCCGGTTACTAATTGCGGACTCACCCCTATTCTGTAATTACTCAAATACACAGTTCTATCAGTAAATAAACTTTTATTATTGTTATCCTGCCATGCTTGTGCTGTAGGCAGGCCTTTATAAGTAAATCTTCCTAAACCAAATGCCCCTTGAAAAGTGTGCGCTACAAACATATTTTTCTCAAGGCCAATTTCAATACCATAATGGTTTTGATCTACATTGGTCATGATATAATCCACATTATTATTAAATTCATCACTCCAAAATGTGCGCAACCATGTTTGGTTACTAATGTTTGTATTATAAACCGTAGCTCTGAATTTAAATGTTGGATATTTAGCCAAGTAACTAATGTCGCCCGAAGCTACTTTTTCGTTCGTTACGCCATTCACCAGATCGTTTCTTACACGTGGAGAAATAAAAATATTATTTGCTTCAGGAGCGCGAGTTAAAAGAGCACCATTGACAGTAATAAAATTTCGTCCATCAATTTTTAAAATAGCGCCACCTTCCATACCATAATTCAAAAAGTTGCTTTTCTGACTCTCGCCTTTACTGTTTGTTGGAAATTTACCATTGGCCACAAAACCTTCGCGCCAAATTT